>DATCVD010000807.1:0-50461 GCA_036567125.1 Pyrinomonadaceae bacterium
GTTCTTCAAGACATCGTAGAGCCAGGCGGCGTGGGTGCCCTCCTCGAAGGTGACCCCGACGCGCCCGCGCAGGCCCTTGAGGAAGTCGAGCACTGTCGCTGCGCTCGTCGCGACGACCGACTCCATTACTAACTTACCCGCGGCGTTGATGACGGCGACGCAGATGCTTGCCTTATGCACGTCGAGTCCGACATAGTAGGTGCTCACAAGGGTTCTCCTTTCGGCGGTGACCTTCTAGGCTTCGACAACCCGGAAGCTACTACCAAAGGGGCGCCCTTTCATAATGCGTTGCGAAAAATATTTTGGCCACAATTAGTAGGGGCGAAGCATGGGGCGTCACCTCAATATCTGGCGTGGTTGGAAATTTTTTGCAACACTACCCGTCCACGCGCCATGACGAGCCGACCGGCCGGGCGTAGCGATTCCACCGCTTCTCGAACTCAGGGACGAAGCGTTGAACCCATCGCAGGATTGTTGTATGAGAGACTTCGACTCCTGCTCAGTCATCATCTCGACCAAGTCTCGGTAACTGAGTTTGTAAGTGAGATACCTGCGGATACAGAGAATGATGATCGAGCGGTCGAAGTGGCGGCCATGAAATAAAGCGGGTGAGAGTGGACTCATGTCGCTGATTATTGACCAGCAGTAGCGTTTGCACCAGAGCCGTTCGTCGTAACCTCCTCCCCTTAACCTCCACCCGCGCACCAACCATCTCGACTGGGCTAACCGCAGTAGATAGACGTGTCATTGACGATATGACTAAAATACGATATTAGTCTATTAGTCATATGAGAACCATAGCCGTTCGCGAAGACATCCGTGATCTGATCCTCGACGCGGCAGACCGTCTGCTCTCGCGCTACGGCTACCAGAAGATGACGATGGACGATCTGGCGCGCGAGGTGGGGGTGGCGAAAGGGACCATCTACCTCCACTTCGCGGGCAAGGAGGAGGTCACCCTCTCGGTCGTCGACCGGATCGTCGAGCGGGCGAAGCGCGAGTTAGAGGCCATCTCCAAGAGTGACCGGGAGCCTGCAGCCCGACTGCGGCTGATGCTGATTGCGCGCGTCATGGTCCGCTTCGACAACGTGCGGCACTACACGGAGAACCTCGGGGATCTGTTGGCGGCGCTCAGGCCCGCGCTGCTCGCCCGACGCGCGCGCCATTTCGAGGAAGAGGCGCGGATCTTCGCCGTGGTGCTGAGGGAGGGGCAGCGCGCGGGGGTGTTTGTTCGGAGGGACGTGTCGGCGACGGCCCACGCACTCGTGCTGGCGACCAATTCCCTGCTGCCCTTCAACCTCAGCACCCGCGAACTCGGCGAGAGGGAAGACGTCGAGAGGCAGGCCGCTCGCATCGGGGATCTGTTTATAGACGGTCTGTGAGTGGCAGCGTCGGGATGTCGGCGGCGTCGAGGGGCGGCCGCGCCGCGGCGCGGCCGGAAATCATTCCCGATTTTTCAACCCCGACAACTAGGACTGACGCACAGCCGGGAGGCGATAGCGATGGCGAAGTGTGGGCTCTTTTTACTGCTCTCCTTGTCGCTGGTGTCGGCGGCCCTCGCGCGGCAAACGGCGACCGCGGCCGACGGCACCCTGGCCAGCGAAGCGCTGAATAGGAAGGTCGATCAACTATTCGCAAACTGGGACAAGCCAGACTCGCCGGGCTGCGCGCTCGCGGTAATCAAAGGCGGGCAGGCCGTCTACCAAAGAAGTTACGGGGCCGCGAGCCTTGAGCACGGAGTCCCGATTTCGCCGACGACCGTGTTCGACACCGGCTCGATGTCGAAGCAGTTCACGGCCGTGATCGTCCTGATGTTGGCCGAGCAGGGCAAACTGTCGCTCGACGACGACATCAGGAAATACCTGCCGGAGATTCCGGACTACGGCAGCCCCGTCACTGTCCGCCACCTCCTCAACCACACGAGCGGGCTGCGCATCGACGACGAGCTGTTTAACCTGACCGACTGGCGCTTCGGCAACCTGATCACCAATCAGGACGTGCTCACCCTGATGTCGCGGCAGAAGGGCGTCAATTTCAGGCCGGGCGCGTACTTCGAGTATAACAACACGGGGTACGTGCTGCTGGCCGTCATCGCCAGCCGCGTCAGCGGCCAGTCGCTCAGGGAGTTCGCCGACGCCCACATCTTCCGCCCCCTCGGCATGACGCGCACGATATTCCGGGATAACCACCGGGTCGTGATCAAGGGGTTGGCCCTAGCCTACCGGCCGGCAGGGGGCGGGGCGTTCCGACTCAACACGCCGGTCGGGGAGACGGTCGGCAACGGCGGGGTGTTCAGCACGGTCGGAGACCTCGCGCTCTGGGATCGTAATTTCTACGACCGGAAGGTGGGCGGCGACGCCCTCATCGAGCAGATGCTCACCCCCGGCCCGGAATTGTATAACGGCGGGCGCTTCCGCTACGGATTCGGACTCTTCATCGGCAGCTACCGCGGGCTGAAGATAGTGGAGCACACCGGGGATCATTACGGCTACCACGCAGACCTGCTCCGCTTCCCCGACCAGCGATTCTCCGTCATCTGCCTGTGCAACGCGGGCGACGCCGATCCGTGGACGCTGGCGAGGCAGGTCTCGAACATCTATTTAGCCGGCGAGTTTAAACCCGCCGCGGCGAAGCCCTCCCCGGCCCATACCGGGGCGTCTGCCGGCGGCGGCGTCTCCGCGCAAGAGCTGACCCGGCTGGCGGGCCTGTATTTGGATCCGGAGACTGACAACCTCCGGCGGCTGTACGTGAAGGACGGCAAGCTAATGCTCTCCGGGTACAGGGTCGGGGGGCGCGATAACGAATTGCAGCCGCTCGGCGGCGGCCGGTTCCTGATGCTCGGGATCGGGACGAGGGTCGAGCTGACCTTCGCGCCGGGGCGGCCGGGGGCGCGCCCCCGAATGACGCTGGCCGCGGAGTGGCGCAAGCCGGTCGTCCACGAACGAGTCGAGCCGGTGTCGCCGGGCGCGGGCCGACTCGCGGAGTTTGCGGGGATATACTACAGCGAAGAGTTGGACACGGCGTACCGCATCGTTTTGGAAGGCGGCAAAATAATACTGCGGGTGAAGAACTCGGCCGATAACCCGCTGGTCCCGCAGTTCAAAGACGCCTTCACGGACGCGCCGATGTCCCTCATCATCAGATTCACGCGCGACCGGAGTGGGCGGGTCAACGGCTTCTCGCTGAGTTCGGCCAACGCCAGAAAGCTGGGGGTCAGGAAGATTTGACGGCGGAAGCGAATCTCGCGGCTCAGGACGAACACGGAGAAGCAATGGATCAAAGGACGGGAGAGAAGTTGCACGTCGACTCGACAGCGCGTGGTTCGATACCGTCAACCAGTTCCACGTGATCGACGCGCGTGAGACCCTCACGTTCAGCACCAGAGAGTGCGTGCCACCCAATGGCCGGCACGCACTCTCGCTTTTTGCGCTCGCTAAGCCTCCGGACGAGGGAATTTTTGCCGCGGAACCGGAAAAGAAGAGTGGCCCGCCTTAGGAGACGGGCCACTCTCGTATGCCGGGACTGACGGTCGCGAGTCCCTATTCCCCGTCGCGACCGCCGCCCTTAGCGGACGGTGACGGTGACGGTCTTGGTCGAGGCGTTGCCGGCGTCGTCGCGGCTCTCGACCGTGACGGTGTAGACGCGGCTCGCCTTACCGCTGCGCTCGGCGCGCAGCTGAAGCGTCAGAGCCCCGGTGATCTGCCAGTCGCCCGTCACGTCCTCGCTGCCCGTGACGGAGACGATGCGCGTCGTCGGCGTCGAGTCAACCGCGTCGGCCACGCCGGCCGTGATGGTCACCGGCGTCATCTTGTTGTTGGCCTTGGTGATGACGCTCGGCGAGGCCACGAGGCTCTGGATGACCGGGGCCGTCGTGTCGCGCACCGTGACGTTGAACGTGCCCGTGGCCGTCGCGCCCTTCGAGTCGAACGCCGTGGCGGTGACGGTCGTCGTGCCGAGCGGGAACGTGCTGCTTGAGTTGTGGCTCAGGCTGACGGGCAACTGTCCTTCTTCGGCGTCCGTCGCCGAAGCCGCGAAGTTGACTACCGCGCCGGCCGCGCTCGTCGCCTCGACCGTGATGTCCGCGGGAAGCGTCAGCACGGGCGTTGTGTTCGGCGCCTCGCTGATCGTCAGCCTGCCGGAGGCCGTGCCCTGGTAGTTCGGGTCGTTGACGGTCGCGACGACCGCGTACGTGCCAGGCTCGGTCGGGGCCGCGGCCACGCCGTTGTAAGTCACCTCGACGCCGACGCCCGCAGGGTCGGTCACGACGTTCGCCGACTTCGGCGCGCCGTCGTAGGTGTAGACGGGGCTGTCAACCGTGACGGCGGCGGCCGCCTTCTCGATGACGAGCGTGCCGGTGGCCGTGCCCGTGTAGCCCGGCTCGGTGATGGTCGCGACGACCTCGTAGGAGCCGGCGGCGACGGGCGGCTCGGCGTTGCCGTTGTAGGTGACCTCGACGGCGAGGTTCGCAGGCTCCGTGATGACCGAGGCCGCGACGGGCTGACCCGTGTAGGTCTGGTTCAGGCCCGCGAGCGAGACGGTCGAAGTCCCGAGATCAGGCTCCCAGCCGCCGAGGACGTTGGCCGGGTTGCGCCAGAAGTCGGCCTCCTCCGTCGTGATCTGCCGCGAGATCGGGTGGCGCTGGCTGGTGTCAACGGCGTTCCCCGCCTCGTCGCGCGAGTTGTACTCCCAGAAGCGGACGTTCGGGTAGCCGGCCTGCGTGAGCGGGGCCGTGAAGCCGTCGCGCGCGTTGTCGTCCAGACGCCACGCGTCAGGCCGGACGTGCGCGCCCAGAACAGAGTCGATCAGGACGACCTGCGAGTGGGGGAACTGGTCGGGGTCGATTCGCGTCAGGTACGCGCCGGTAACATTGGGCGCGGCCGTGAAGCGCGAGTTGACGAAGACGTAGCCGTTCTTCCCGGCGCCGTTCCTGATCTGCGTGTAGTAGGCGTTCGAGTTGACCATCCTCAGCTCGCTGTTGCGGAAGTAGACGGCCCCCGTGCCCCACAGGAAGTCGATGTCGCCCTCGATGTAGCTCTCGTTGACGAAGCCGCCCTGATTGGTCTGGCTCTGAAGGAGCAGCGTGTCCTGGAAGCTCTTGAGGTTGACGCGGTTCAGGAGGATGCGGTCGTTGTTGCCGCGGAACGCCTCACTCTGGCGCGTGCGGTTCTCGCTGTTGAAGCGCGTGGTCGTGTTGACGACGGTGACGTTCTCCAGCGTGAAGTCGGGCGCGTCCACGCCGAAGGCGGCGCGCGGGCTGGAACCCGTGTTCAGGTTCTCGTTGTTCGCGTACTGGATGATGCTCTCGTTGCGATCCTCGCCGCGGACGGTGACGAAACGCTTGTTCGAGCGCACGTAGACGATCTCGGTGTAGGTGCCGCGGCGGACGTTGATCACCACGGGCTGCGCGTTGTTCACGGGGACGAAGTCGATAGCGCCCTGCACGGTCGAGAAGTCGCCCGTGCCGTCGGCCGCGACGACCAGCTCGGTCGCGCCGACCGCGGGGCCGCTCTGCTTCGTGGAGAACGTCCACGCGGCGGGGTCGGAGACGCCGACGAAGGGGGCGCCGCCCGCGTCGGTGATCGCGCCCGGCTCGACCGTGACGTAGTAGGTCTGGCCGTAGGCGAGGTTGGTTTTCGTGTAAATCCGCGCGCTGTTGCCCTCGACGATGACGGGGTGGTAGTTGAACTGCCACGAAGAGCCGCCGATGGAGCGGGCCGACTGGGGCCCCGGCGCGTGGATGCCGGTGTTGGCGTCGATGCCGAGATCGACCGTGTCGACGAGCGAGTTGTCGGCCGCGTTGTAGACGCGAATCTTGCCGCCCGTGCCGGCCTTCGGCGTCTGGTCGAAAGTGATGACGAGCGGAGCGTCGATGTTGACGCCCGCGGCGTTCGCGGCCGGGCCGAAGCCGGTGGCCTGCATCGCGGAGACGACGAGCAGGCGCGCGGGCGTGCTCGCGGCGCTGCCGCCTGAGTTGGTCACGACCACGTGGTAGCTGCCCGCGTCGGCGACCTGCGCCGAGGCGAAATCGAGCGACTGGTTCGTCGCGCCGGAGATGAGCGCGCCGTTCTTGTACCACTGGTAGAAGAGGCCTTCGCCGGAGGCTTCGACGTAAAGGCTCGCGGGGCCGCCGACCGTGACGGTCGTGTCGGCCGGGTTCGTGGTGACGGCCGGCGGGGGCGCGACCTGCCCGTCCGTGACCGTCAGGCTGACCGGCGTGCTGGTCGTGCTGCCGCCGGGGTTCGAGACCACCGCCGTGTAAGTGCCCGTGTCGGAGATCTGCGCGTTCGTAATGTTGAGCACCGGGGTGGCGGCCGAGGCGTTGCCGGCGACGGCCGCGCCGTTCTTGTGCCACTGGTAAGAGAGCTGGTTGCCGCTGGCGGCGACGGACATCTGCACGTTGCTGCCGACCTGCACCGTCAGGTTCGAGGGCTGCGGCTGCGCGGTGATGACGGGCGCGGCCGGCGTGTAGTCGGCCGACCAGTTCGTGAACTGAACGTCGGAGGCAAAGCCGTTCGGGACGCGGAAGCCGAACCAGTCGAAGGTCGTCGCCGGCGTGGCGCTCGTCTCCGTGGCAGTTGAACTCAGGTTGAACGTGCCGCCGTCGGTCATCGTCACCGTGATCTTAGTCTCGGTCGAAGACACGCGCTCCACGGTGAAGGTAAACGTGTAAGGAGTGTTGTTGGCGAGCGGCGCGCGCGCGGAGCCGCCCGTGACCGTAACGGCCGTGTATTCCGCGACGGTCGTGCTCGTGACGTTGGCGAGCGGGTCGGTCGCCGTCGGGGTCGTGCGGCGGTGGACGGTGAAGGGGGGCGTGCCGCCGGTCGTGCCCGACAGGCGCGCGGCGTAGCCGGGGTCGTCCGCGAAGGTCGGGCTGTTGATGCCGCCCGTCGTGTTCGCGGTCGTGCGCGTGCCTTTCGAATCGAAGGCGCCGAAGCGGAGATCCGCGCCGAGGTTCGTCGCGTTGATGTTCTGCACGGCGAAGCGCGCGGAGAGCGACAATTTGTCGCCCACGCCGAGCGTGACCGGCGAGCCGTCGGTGAAGAAGCCCCAGAAGCCCTCGGAGCCCCCGGCGGCGGCGATGTTGAAGTTGACCGAGCCGGCCGCGTCGGTGCGGACGGTTCCGGCGCGCCCGTTGAAGATGCGCACCGAGTTGTTCGAGATTTGCTGGTTCTGGCTGTTCGCGTCGGCGAACGTGTCGTTGACGAGGCTCGCGGCCGCCGCGACCGTCTGCAACAGCATGGTGAAGACGACGGCGAGCGCGAGCTGCTTGTTGAACTTCTTGAGCGTTACTAGTGCTTTCATACTTGGTGACGAGTCTCCGTTAATTTATGAGTTTCGGGGCCGGGTGAACTGATTTTTTAGAGCACCCTTAAGATGAATGGATTATGCCCTTTGGGGTCTCGAAAGCCTTTGTCGATACGGAGAATTATTTCTTTGCGGATTCAGCAAGAAAGGGCCGGACGGCTGTTAAGCGTGGGTAGATGAGACGGCATTTTAGCCGGAGAATCAAGCGATTGGACTATTCGGAAAGGGCGTTTTGGCGTATCCGGCAGCGTATGCGTATTCGGCAAATCGAGGAGGTAAGGGACGGCCGCACGGTGCGCGCCGTCTACGCGGCCTGTGAGCTTTGCGCGTCGTGCTTGCGGCCGGCGATGAACTGCTTCGGTGTCGCGCCGGTGAACTTTTTGAAGACCCGATAAAAGTGGGTCAGGTCGCCGAAGCCGGCCTCGACCGAGGCGAACAGGATGTCGTCGGTTTCGAGCATCAGCCGCTTGGCGTACTCGATCCTGCGCTCCGTGAGGTACTGAGTGACGGTCCTGCCCGTCCGCCGCTTGAACTGCTCGGTGTAGCTGCGGTAGGACATGTTGGCGAGGTCGGCCAGCTCCTCGATCTTGATCGGGCGGTAGAAGTTGTCGTCGAGGTATTGCAGGCTCCCGGTGAAGGCCGCCGCGCCCGCGTCGGTCGGCGACAACTCGCGGTGCTCGGCGTAGGTGCGCGCGACGAAGACGAGCAGCTCTATCAACTGCGCGAGGATGACCGGCCGGCTCCCCTCTTTCTGCTGCGTCTGCTCGACGAAAAGCGCCCGCAGCCTGTTCCTCACCTCAAGCCGCGTGTAGTTGTCGGCGACCTTGAAGGGCACGAAGGCTGGGAAGATGCGGCGGAACAGTTGCAAGCTCTCGGCCGCCGAGGTGCAGTCGCCGAAGACGTTCTCGTAGAAGCAGAGGATGATGAGGGTCAGCGGATCGTCGCGGTCGTCCACGGGCCGGTGCGCGCTGCGCTCCGGGACGTAGATCATCTGATTCTCGCGGATCGGTATCTTCTCCCGCTCGGTCTCGATGAAGCCCCGCCCTTCGCGCACCACATACAGGTGGTGGTAGTCGGGCGCGTGTAAGTCCATCGAGAAGTCGGGGCTGTGGCGACTCTCGAAGATGTAGATGCCCCGGTCGCCGAAACGAACCTGGTGCGGCTTCTTTCGCGTGCGCTTCGACTCCATCCTCACACCCGTGATCATCTATTTCGTGTGCTCACTAGGTTAGCGACCGGCCGCGCGGGCCGTCAAGAAGTGCGGCCGCCCGTGTTCGTGTCAGGCGCGTCGGCGGGGCGTCCCGATGACGCCCCGCCGACGCGCGCGGGCTAGAAGCCCAGCTTGCCGACGCCCGCGCCGGCGATGACGATTGACTTCACGTCCGCCGGGTTGTCGAGCCTGTAGCTGTAGTAGGCGCTCGGCTCGGACACGGAGCCTGCGGTCTGCGGCGCGCCCGAGTTGACGAACACGTTGTTGCGCGCGACCAGACGGCCCGGATCGCTTGAGCCCGTCTGCGTCACGGTCGGGTTCGCGACGTTCTCAAAGTAGTTGCCCTCGACGAGCACCCCCGCGTTCATCGTCGAGGCGACGCCGTAGCCGCTGTTGCCGATGTAGTAGTTGTTGAAGACGTGGACGGGTTCGGCGAAGCGCACGCGCGGGTTGCGCTGCACCGAGCCGTCGAACCAGTTGTGGTGGTAGGTCACGCGCAGGTGGCCCACGTCCTGCGCGGCGTTGCCGTCGTCGTGGCCGACCAGCATCGTCTTGTCGTGGTTGTGGAAGTGGTTCCAGGAGACGGTGACGAAGTCCGACCCGCGCTTGATGTCGAGCAAGCCGTCGAAGCCGAACGACAGGTCGCAGTGATCGATCCAGACGTGGTGGACGCCCTCCTGCAAGGTGATCGAGTCGTCGGCGGCGTTGATGAACCGCATGTTGCGGATGATGATGTTCTTCACCCCGTTGGTCATGTTGATGCCGCCGCCGCTGATCCCTGAGTTGGAGCCGAGTCCGATGATCGTCTTGTCGGACGCTACCTTGTGCATCGCCGACGGCACGACGATCATGCCGTCCACCTGCACGACGTACGGCCCCGCGCGGAAGATGTAGTCGAGGAACTCGGCCGCCGTCCTCACCGTCACGACGGGGCCGCCCGCGCCGCCCGTCGTCCCGTTCTGGCCGAGCGCGTTGACTGATGCGTAGCCGATCGGCCCCTCGCCGGGATCGGGCGTGGGGGTCGGATCGGGCGTCGGCGTCGGATCGGGTGTCGGCGTGGGCGTGGGATTCGGGGTCGGGGCCGGCGTTGGTGTCGGCGTCGGAGTCGGCGTGGGAGGCGGTGCGTTGAGTGCCGTGACGACGAAGTCGTCGAACTCGGCGGTCGCGTTGAAGGTCGCGCCGCCCACGTTGCCCGAGGCGAACTGCGTGTCGGTCGCGGAGAGTTGTAGTGACCCGTCAACGTAGGCGTTCAGGGAGCTGCCGGCAGCCTCGATCCGCAGCGTGTACCAAGTGCCGGTCGTGACCGTGAAGGCTTTCGAGGCGAGGGTCGTCGAAGAGCCGGAGACGAGCTTCTTCAGTTCGAGCCGGTTGCTGCTGCGCAGCGTCAGGTAGTAGTAACTGGTGTTGCTCTGCGCGCGCGCCAGCAGCGCCACGAAACGGTCGGTGCCGTTGAACGAGAGCGGCTTGACGCGCGCCTGCACGGCGTAGTTAGACCACGCGGACGATCCGGCGCGCGAGCGCGCGTCGCTGCTCGTGGACGACTGCTTGTAAACGCGCGAGCCGTCTGTGACGACCGACCACGTCCCGCCAGATTTCGTCCAGCCCTTCGCGTCGCCGTCCTCGAAGTCGTCGGCGAAGAGCGTCTGCGTCTGCGCCGACGCGGCGAGACCCCAGGCGAGAGCCGCGACAGTGCCGGCCAGGATTAAAGCGCAGGCCGCCGGAAAACTCTTTCTTCCTCGAAACCATGTGATCCGCATGTGCCCCTCCCGTAGGTGTGACGTTAACCGACACGGCTTCCCAGCTTCGGTCAGCGTGGAAGTCACGCGAGCGACGGCCTGCACTCCAGAAGTGCCGGCCGCGATGATTCCGCGGGGATTCAACGACTTTTACGGACTATAATTTCGGCCTCAATCTCGCCCTTTTGACGAAGAGGAGAAATCGGCTAAGGACAGAACACAGGGAGCGTAGAATTAGATTGGTTTAACCAAATATCGATTAAAAACCGACGAAATGGCCCGGCGAGGAAGCGAGCGGCCTGAAGTTGACGACCGGTCCAAAAGACAGATTTCTTAATTCAAAGCTGCGGACAAGAAAATGTAAGGGGTTTGGGGGGTCTTCTTATGCCACAAGAAGTCTTGTGCGTCAAGAGAATTTTTCTTAACCAATAAACGGACTTGGCTTAAAAAGGTATAACCAAGATTCTGCCGTTTAGTCGAAATACTTCGGCGCCTCAGGCTAGCGTTTCACCTTCTTCGGGTCCCAACCGTCCGCGCCGCCAAGAACCTTTCGCGGCGTCAAAGCTCGCGCCTCAGCTCTCGTCAGCCGCCGCGCCCACGCGACGCGACCGCGCGCGGCCGCGCCCGGCCCACGGCTGTTGTACTCACTGTAGCGGGCGGTGCGCTCGCGCGCCGGAAGGTTCCAGTTGTGCCAGCCTTCGGGGCGAACGGCCGCCGGCATCTCCGTGTTGAGGAAGACGACCGCGGAGTGATCGCGCCACGGGCGGCCGAGGTAGGTTCTCACCTGCGCGGACTCGGCCGTGATGCGGCAGTTGGAGAAGACGAAGCCGTAAGGCTGATCGTGCGGGGTCGAGGCGGCGGTGACATAGCCGTCGCGAAGGACGTGGATGTGGCAACGCTCGAAGAAGGCCACGGCCGCGCCGAAGATGAAGTCAACGTGGCCGGCGATGTAACAGTCCTCGAAGTAGTGGCGACCGCGATTCAGAAGGATGGTGTCCTGCCAGCCGAGGAAGCGGCAGTTGCGGAAGACCGCGCGGTCGCCGTCCACGCGGATGGCGAGCGCCTGCCCGACGGGGCCGGCCGAGTTCTCGAAGGTGACGTTCTCGGCGAGGAAGTCGTCGGCGTCGATGGTCGTTGATGGCGTGCGGAACGTGCCGATGGGCTTGCCGTCAGTCCCTTTGACGTTGGCGTGCAGGTCGAAGGTCAGGATGGTCTTCTCGGCGTCCTCGCCGACGAGCCGGAAGAAGCGCTTCTCGCGCTGCACGTAGATCAACTCCTTATACCTGCCCGGCTTGATGCGGATGATGACGGGACTCTCACGCGTGCCCGCGGGCACGGCCATGATCGCCTCCTGCACGGTGCGGTACTTCGCGCTGCCGTCCTGCGCGACTGTGAGTTCGGTCGCCGCGGCCCGCGCCTCCGCCGCGACAAAGAGCAGGTGTGCGAGGCACAGAAGCGCGAGCAACCCCGCGCCGCGTGGAGACGGCACGAGACGCGACAAAAACCTTATTGATCTACAGACTGTTAGCGTCGTCATGCTCTTTTCACCTGCGCGCAGCCGGGATCATTTCGGCGGCGCGGACTGCGGCGAGTTGATGCTGCGCCCGCGCTTGAGCGGCTCGACCGTGACGTTCTCGAACGAGACCGCTGCGGCGTGGTTCATCACCTCCGGGGCTTCGAGGCCGCGGAAGGTGCAGTTGCGGAAGCGCACGCCCTCAATCGTCACGCCGGGGAAGCCGACGATCCACATGACGCGCGGGCTGGCCGTGCTGGTCACGTTCTCGATGACGACGTTGCGCACGACCGGCTTGTGCGGCCCCCGGTCGCCGGTGTCGTAGAGGAGGTCGATGGTCAGCACGGCCTCGGCGACGCGGCCCACGCGGACGTTGCGCATGAAGACGTTTTCGAGCACCCCGCCGCGCAGCGCGTTCGATTTGAAGCGGAGGGCGCGGTCTAGGTTCGGGCTGTCCATCTCGCAGTCCTCGACGAAGACGTTGCGGACGCCGCCCGATATCTCGCTGCCGATGACGACGCCGCCGTGGCCGTCGCGCATCTTCGAGTTGCGGACGATGATGTTCTCGGACGGGACGCCCACGCGCCGGCCGTCGTCGTCGCGCCCCGACTTGATGGCGATGCAGTCGTCGCCCGTGTCGAAGATGGAGTCTTCGATGAGCACGTCGCGGGAGGACTCGGGATCGACGCCGTCGTTGTTCGGCCCGTGGGTGACGATTTCGACGCCGCGCACAGTGACGTTCTGCGAGAGCACGGGGTGAATCTCCCAGAAGGGCGAGTTGATGATCTTCACCCCCTCGATGAGAATGTTTTTGCTTCGGTAGGGCTGGATGAACGGCGGGCGCAGGTAGTGGCCCGCGCCGAAGACGCGCCGCGAGACGGGAACATTCGTGTTGCCCATCTCGCGCAGGCGACGCATGTCCGCGCGGGCCGGGGCGCTTGCCCCGCCCCGCGCCCACTTCCACCAGTTGTCGTCGGAGGCCGAACCGTCGAGCGTCCCTTTCCCGGTAATCGCAATGTCCTGCTGCTCGAAGGCGTAGATGAGGGGCGAATAGTTCATCAACTCCGTGCCCTCCCAGCGTGTGAAGACTACGGGCAGGTATTTAGCCGGGTCGGTGCTGAACACGAGCGTCGCGCCTTCGGAGACGTGTAGGTTGACGTTGCTCTTGAGATGAATCGCGCCGGTGTGGAACGTGCCGCCGGGACGACGACGCGGCCGCCGCCCGCGCGATTGCACGCCTCCACCGCCTCGCGGATCGCCTCGGTGCTGTCCGGGCCTCCGGCCCGCGCGCCGAAGTCGGTGATGTTAAAGTCGCGCGCGGGAAATACGGGCGGCCGGATGCGCGCGAGGATCGAGGGTACGGTGTGCCAACCGACTGCGGCGCGCGCCGCGCCGCGAGCGCGCCGCTGTTGTGACCCGGTCGTGCCGCGGGTGACGTTCGGCTGAGAGGCAGGGAGCGCCCCGAACAGGATGAGCAGAATTATTAAGCCGCGACTCGCGCGGCGCGCAGACGATCTCATATTCATGCCTTGGCCCTTCCGTTCTATGGCTTCTCGAACCTGAACCAGTCCACGTCCGCGTAGCCGGTCTCGCGCGTCCCGCCCGTGCGGACGGCGAAGAGGCCGACCTTCGCGCCGATCCACTTGCCCTTGCGTGCGGTGAACTTCGGGCCGACAGGCGTGAATGTCTTCCCGTCCGCGCTGAAGCTGAAGTCGCAGGCCGCGCCGTCCGTCACCTTAACGCGCAGGTACAAAGTGTTTCCGCCGATTGGCCGCGGCTGACTCTGCGTGCCCCTCGATCCGCCTTCCGCGTCCTTCACGACTGTCTGAGAGACGAAGAGACCTTCGGGCAGCTTCCTGACAGAGACGTAGGCGTAGTCGAGGCCCATCACGATGAGGCCCGTCTCCTCGCCGTCCGTGCGCGGCGTGAAGGTCACTTTGGTCGTCGCGGTGAACTCCGGCGCGGGGAATTTTTGTAAGAGCAGGTTCGGCACGTCCCAGAAATTCTTATGACCTTCGGGGAGCGGCACGTTGAAAAGGCGCAGGAAGCCGAGAGCGGGCGCGGGGAAGGCCCAGTGCGTGCCGGGGTTGGCGTGCCACTGCCACTGGAGGCCGAGCCGCGGCGCGTCGAACTCGTCAGAGTCGGGCGGCGTAATGACGGGCCACGAGGCACGCCCGACGTTCGGCTTCCTGAAAGTCAACACCGGCTCGCCCGTGCCGTCGCCGTCCGCGTCCGCGCCCATCACGGGCCAGTCGTTCGCCCAGCGAACGGGCTGGAGGTGCACGACGCGGCCATAAGCGCCCTTATCCTGAAAGTGTACGAACCACGACTCTCCCGTCTGCGTCTCGACCCACGCGCCTTGGTGCGGCCCGTTGATCGCGGTACGCCCTTGCGCGAGCACGATCCTCGCTTCGTACGGGCCGTAGACGTTCCTTGAGCGCAGCGCCAGTTGCCAGCCCTGCTCGACGCCTCCGGCCGGCGCGAAGATGTAGTAGTAGTCGCCGCGCTTGTAGAACTTCGGGCCTTCGAGCGTCGGGTGCTTGTCGTGGCCGTCGAAGACGATCACGCCGTCGTCGAGCAGCCGCGTGCCGTCGGCGCTCATGCGGCTCACTACGAGGACGCTCTTGACGCCTGAGCGGCTCGCGGCCATCGCGCTCACGAGGTAGGCGCTACCGTCCTCGTCCCACAGCGGGCAGGGATCGATCCAGCCCTTCGCCTCTTTGACGAGCACGGGTTCAGACCACGGCCCCGCGGGGTGCTTGGCCTTCGTCAGGTAGATGCCGAAGTCCGGATCGGGGTAGTAGATGTAGAACTCGCCGTTGTGGTGGCGGATCGAGGGGGCCCAGACGCCGTTGCCGTGTTGCGGGCGGCCGTAAACGTCGAGGGGCCGCTGGCGCGCGAAGACGTGAGTGACGAGACGCCAGTTGACGAGGTCTTTGGAGTGGAGGACGGGGAGGCCCGGCGCGGCGTTGAAACTCGACGCCGTCATGTAGAAATCGTCGCCCACGCGGACGGCGTCCGGGTCGGAGTAGTCGGCGTGGAGGATCGGATTTCTGTACGTGCCGTCGCCGTTGTCGGCCACCCAGACTTCGGAGACGGGGCCGGCGGAATTTACCGGGGACGGTGTTTGCGCGGGGGAGTGGGAGGGGAGGCAGACCAGTGTCAGGATGATGGCGGCTCTTAGCGATGCGAGGCTGCTGCGCTTCATCGGTCGCGTGTGTCTCGGCGGTCGCGCGCTCACCTGCCCAGCCAGCCGCCGTCGACGACGAGCACGTGCCCGTTGACGTAGTCGCTCGCCGGCGAGGCGAGGAAGACGGCCGCGCCGGCCAAATCATCCGGCTCGCCCCAGCGTCCGGCCGGGATGCGTTCGAGTATCTGCCGGCTGCGCGTCTCGTCCGCGCGAAGTACGGCCGTGTTGTCGGTGCTCATGTAGCCGGGCGCGATGGCGTTGACGTTGACACCCTTCGCCGCCCATTCGTTGGCGAGCGCCTTGGTCAGCTGCGCGACGCCGCCCTTCGACGCGGCGTAGGCCGGGACGTTGATGCCCCCCTGGAACGAGAGCAGCGACGCGACGTTGACGATCTTCCCTCGCCC
This sequence comes from Pyrinomonadaceae bacterium, assembly GCA_036567125.1. Lineage (GTDB taxonomy): Bacteria > Acidobacteriota > Blastocatellia > Pyrinomonadales > Pyrinomonadaceae > JAIVGV01. Next base: position 15,359 of record DATCVD010000807.1, read on the forward strand.
GCGTTCGATCATGTGCCGGCCCGCGAGCTGCGACAGGCGGAAGACTGACGACAGGTTGACCTCGACGACGGCGTCCCAATCTTCTTCGGAATACTCGACCGCCGCCGAGCGGCGGATCGTGCCCGCGTTGTTGACGAGGATGTCCAGGCGGCCGAACTCTTCGAGCGTCCGCCCGACGATCTCGCGCGGCGTCTCCTTGTCCGCGAGATCGCCCGCGACCGGCAGCGACCGGCGGCCCGCCCGCCCGACGCGCTCGCAGGTCGAATCGGGCGAGCGCGAGTTGCCGTGGCACGCCACGTCCGCGCCGGCCTCCGCGAGCGCAACGGCGACGGCCGCCCCCAGCCCCGCAGAAGCCCCCGTCACGAGTGCCACGCGGCCGTCGAGCCTGAACTTATCGAGAATCATGTGAATTGAAGCTGTTAGCTGTTAGCCAGACAGGATCGGCTTTCAGCTTTCGCGTGAGTTTTGGTTTTTGGTTTTGCTAACAGCTAACAGCTTCCCTCAGTCTTTCACCGCTTCGAGGCCGGAGCCGCCCGCGGCGAAATCGGGCTGCACGTTGACGACGCCGTACTTGCGATCCTCGCCCTCGCGCATGGCCGCCATCATCCACATGAAGTTGATCTGCCCGCCGGGCGCGGAGACGTTAGGGTGATAGCCTTTAGGCATCAGCACCACGTCGCCCTCGCGCACGACCTGCACCAGCTCCGGGTCTTCCGGGTTCGTGTAGACGAACTGCACGCCGAACGACGGCGCGGGCATGTCGATGTAAAGGTAAGCCTCTTCGAGCATCCGCGAGTGCTCGTGCGGCGGCCACGATGTCCAGTTGCCGGGGCGCGAGAAGGTGACGCCGGTCATGATGCGCCCGGCCTTGACGTTGCTGCCGATGAGCACGTTCATGTCGCGCTCGGCCGGGGGCGCGCCCGCAATGATGTGCAGCTTCGGGTTCTCTCTCACCTCCGCGAACGAGACGAACTGGATGGGATAGCGCCCCTCGACCGGCGCTGACAGCTCCGCTAGATCGCAACCGTCCTCCGCCGCCGGGCGGACTTCGATCCGCGAGTCGCGCGGGACGTAGAGCGCGTCGTAGCGGCCGAGTTTGAAGGTCTCCCCGCCGGTCGCGATTTCGGCCGCGCCCTTCAGGCAGACGAGGCCCGTCTCGTGCGTGCCGTTCTCGAACGCCAACGCGTCGTCGCCCGCTCCGAGCGTGACGCGCCCGTAGTGGAGGTAGCGCGCGGCCGTCCGGCCCGGCGCGACGGCCGTCCGCCGACCGCGCCCTTTGTGCGTGGCCGGCACGTAACAGGTCTCTTTCGTGATCTCTTGCTGCTTCTGCTCCGCCTGCATGATGCTCCCTCCCCCGTCAGTGTAGAACTCCTGCCAGTGTCCGGCCTCCGCCGCGATCCCTGCCGCGCGTTTCAGGACGCGAATGTCACGGCGCGAATGTCGAGGTCAGGAAGCCATCCACGGCGACCTCCATCGCGCCGCCGAGCCCGGCCCCTTTGGGTTCGCCCGGCTCGACCGACCAGCCTTCGAGCTTGCCGGCCATCCCCTGCGACACCGCCTCGTTTAGCGGCCCGCTGATGAACTTCCACCCCTCGACTATGCGCCCGCTCACTATCACGCGCGGGACGCCGAGGCCGACGATGACGTTCCCGATGCCGATGCCCAGATACTCTCCGAGGCGCTCCAAAGTCCTGCGCGCCCTGAGATCGCCCGCCTCCGCGCGCCCCACGATTTCGACGTAGCGTGGGGGCTTCTCGCTTCCCAATCTTACCCGTTCACCCGTGTAGAGCGGGCCTGCGGCCGAGGCCGCGGCGTAACGCTCCCAGCAGCCGCGGTTGCCGCAGGCGCAGGGTTTGCCGCCCGCCACGATGGTCATGTGGCCGAACTCCCCGGCGATGCCCTGCCCCTTGCCGACGCCCCTGTAAACCTCGCCGCCGAGAACCAGCCCGACGCCGATCCCCGTGCCCGACCTGACGAGCACGAAGTTGTTGAGTTGCCGTCGGTCGTCCCCGCGCAGCCGCAGTCGGGCCTCGTAGAGCGCGGCCGCCGTGGCGTCGTTCTCGACGACGACCCGCACGCCGTCGAACGAGAGCGCGTCGGAGACGGGCACGTCATGCCAGCCCAGGTGCGGCGCGTAGAGCAGGCGGCCCCGGTCGGCGTCCGTGAACCCAGGCAGGCTCACGCCGATGGCGCGCAGCCTGCGCCCGCCGTGCTCTCCGAGAGAAAGTTTTTCGACTGACGCCCGCACGAGTCGTAGCGCCTCGGTCGGAGCGGGCGGGGTGTCGAACTCCTCCTCGCCTAAAACCTCGCCGCCTAAGTCGGCAACTCCGATCTGCGTGCGACGGACGCCGATGCTCACGCCGACGAAGAGATCGCGGTCGCTGTTGAACCGCAGCCCCGCGGCCGGACGGCCCAGGTTGCGGCCCGCGCCGGGTCCCTGCTGGATCGAGTCTTCGAGCACGACGCCGGCCGCGACGAGCGGCTTGAAGATGTCGGTGACGGTGCTCCGGTTGAGACCGAGACGGCGCGCCAGATCGGCGCGCGAGATCGGCTGTGCGGCACGGAGCAACCTCAGAAGCGCGCGTGCCGCCCCGACGGAACTTCCGTGATCGCCCGAACCCTTGAGGGGGTGCGAAGTCGTGACCAAGACGCCGTCCACGGCATCGCCCCGCGGGATGCCCGCCGGGGAGCGAGACGCGGCGGCCCCATCTCCGGGGATCAGGTTCTTCCTCGCGCTTACCTCGACCGTGTGCCCCTTAACGTAACCCAGCTCGGACGCGGCCCGCTCGACGCGCGCGCGCGTGGTGGGCGAAACCGGGCGCGCGTGGTTGATGGCGTTAGAGGCGGTCGCGACCGATACGCCCGCCAGTTCCGCGACATCTCTCAGCGTGGGCATGTCCGTAAAGAAGCGATTAGCTGTTAGCCGTTAGCCGTTAGCAAAACCGAAAACCAAAAACGGAGTGGAAGCTAAAGCTGAAGCTGTTCTTCCGGCTAACAGCTAACAGCTAACATCGCTAACAGCTACCTACAGCGAGACCGTCTGCTCCGCCCAGAACTGAAACTCGCGGTGCTTGTGCTCCTCGGCCTTCGCCTGAACCTCGCCGCTCGCCACGCGGCGGACGTGCTCGAAGACGCGCGCGCCCACCTCGTCAATCGTCTCCGTCCCGTCGATGACGTTGCCCGCCGAGAGATCGAGGTCGCGCGACATGCGCTCGAAGACGGGGTTGTTCGAGGCCAGCTTGATGACGGGTGCGATGGCGTTTCCGATTGTCGTCCCGCGCCCCGTCGTGAAGACGACGACGGTCGCGCCCGCGGCGACGAGGCCCGGCGTCGACTCCTGATCGTAGCCCGGCCCCTGCATCAGGTGGAGGCCCCTGCCCCGCGGCACTTCGGCGTACTCGACGACGCCCTCGACGCGCGTCGTCCCGGCCTTCGCCATCGCGCCTAAAGATTTGATCGTGATGTTGAGCAGCCCGCCCGCGATGTTGCCGGGGCTGGGGTTCTGGTTGAGCACGGCCCCGAACTTCGAGGCGTACTCCTTGTACCAGTCGATCATGCGGTAGATCGCGCGGCCCGTCTCGGCGTCCTTCGCGCGGCTCGCGATCAGGTGTTCCGCGCCGCAGAACTCCGGCACTTCCGTAATCAGCACAGTCCCGCCGTGGCGGATGAGCGTGTCGGCCGCGCGACCCAGAGAGGGGTTCGCCGAGATGCCCGAAAAACCGTCCGAGCCGCCGCACTTGACGCCGAGGACGAGTTCGCTCACGGGCAACTCCTCGCGCTCGACGCGGTTCACATCCGGGAGCATCCGCTCGACCTCACGCAGTCCGCGCTCGATGGCGGCCTGCGTGCCGCCGATCTCCTGAATGCCGATCTTGGCGACCGGCTTGTCGAACTTCTTGTCGTGGCCGAGCAGGTACTTTTCGACCTTCGCGAGGTTCGTCTTCTCGCAGCCCAAGTCCATCAGAATCACGCCGCCGACGTTCGGGTGGTCGGCGTAGTTCGAGAGCGTGCGGAGCATCACGTCGATGGTCGAGCCGTCCTGGCAGCCGCAGCCCTTGTTGTGCGGGATGGCGACGACGCCGTCCACGTTCGGGTAACGCTCGCGCTTGTAGTGTAGGAACTCCGACATCATCGAAATCTGCTGCGCCTCGTGGCTCGCGCACATCGAGGTCGGGACGATGAGGACGTAGTTGCGGGTGCCGACGCGGCCGTCCGGCCGGCGAAAGCCGCGGAAGGTGGCGCGCTCCTGAGCGGGGACGTAGTCGGGCGGAGGCGTCGAGAGGTCTTCGGGCAGGTCGCGCACGACCGGCACTTCGTCCGTCATGTTCGCGTGCGAGATGTACTCGCCCTCGCCGATGCCGAGGCTCGTGCCGATGGGCTGGCCGTACTGGAGGACGAACTCGCCCGCCGGGATGGCGCGCGTGGCGAAGCGGTGGCCGGGCGGGACTGTGTCCTTGATTTCGACGACGCGCCCCGAAGGGAGCGCGACCGCCAGGCCGGGCGAGGTCTCGCGCTTGACGACCGCCAGGTTGTCTTCCGGGCTGACGATGATGGCGTAGTCGCTGACCGGCGCGGCCTGCGTGGTGGTGCTCGACATTCTCGTTCTCTTCACCGTCCTTCCGTCTTTACCGTCTCGAACTCGGCCAACGCCCTTAGGCTTCCAGCACGTCCGGCAGGATGAGCGACCTGACGTTCGGGTGGAGCCTCAGCCAGAGGCCGGGGTTTTCGTCCGCCTGCCGCGCGCGCTCCGCAGGGTCTTCGGAGATTTCGGTTTCGAGCACGCGGCGGTAGCTCGCGCGCTTGGCCGGGGCGGTCGAGGCGTCAACGATGGACTGCACGACGCGGCCCGCGCCGAGGATCGCCGCGGGCCCCAGCGTCAGGATGTGCGTGGCCGCGCGGCACTCGGCCTCGTCCCGTTCGGTGACTGCGCTCCCGCCGACCTTAAACTTGTTGATGTGGTGTTCGAGGATGCTCGCGGAGATCGGGATCACGCCCGCGACATCGCTGGCAGTCGCGCCCGACCCCGGCTTGATGTAGGCGAGGTGCGAGGCCGCGCCCGCTTCGGGGCCGAGGCCGAGGAAGAAGATGTCTATGCCGCCGAGGCGTTCGAGCCGTTCGAGGTAGCCGACGAGTCCCGCTTCCAGGTCGTCCGTGTCGGTCAGCATCGGCGTAAAGCTCTTCACCTTACGGAAGAAGGCTTCGCCCAGCAGCCGCTCGAAGTCGCGGACGAAGCTCAGGCCGTTGTCCATGCGCATCGGCGCGAGCGCGTCCTGCGTGAAGACGTGCAGGCGGCCGAGCAGCGCGTCTTCCGTCGTGCCCCCGGCCAACTCGCCAAGGACGCGGTACATGGCCTGCGCCCCGCGGCCGCCGAGCAGGATGATGACGAGGTCGCCCTCCTTCTCGCGCGCCGCCCGGCGAAGCTCCCCGAGCTGCTCGCGCCCCACGGCGTCTTCGCTCCCCAGAACTTCGTAGTCGAGCTCCCGCGGGCGCAGCCGCGCAACTGCCTCCAAATGATCGGCCCTGCCGTGCGAGAGCCAGACGTTATCGCCCGCGGTGCGCCGCACGATGGACTGCGTGTTAGGAGCTGACACTCTTATTCCCCTGACAAATTCATAACGGCCCGGATGCCCGATTGCAATAAAGACCAGATGGCACTTTCGGATTGTCAAGAATGGTTAGACCATTCTTAAATTGAAGAGTGAATTTTTACCATGAGTTGACTAATAATGCAAGGCGTATTGTGGACATATTATGGATATATTAAGATATTAAGGCTATTTGAGGCTTGACAAGATAATCGTCTTGGTGTTACATACCAACCGCCCGATCTTTAATTGGTTTAACCTTCTAAGGCGCAGCCCGCTCGGATTCCCATCTGGTCGGGCGAAGGTTTAAGCCTAGTCGTATTCGGCCCGACCGACATTTGGAAGACCACGTCCTGCCGCGGTTGGCCGGCGGCCAGCCCAGAGCCATCTTAAATAAGGAACCGCGCAATGACTTATAAGCCTTTGGAGTTAGACGGCAAAGTGGCTGTCGTCGTTGGCGGCACTTCAGGGATCGGAAGGGCGATAGCGCACGGCTTGGCCGCCGCCGGCGCGGACGTCGTCCCCACCTCACGGCGCGAGGAGCAGGTCGATGCGGCGGCGCGGGAGATCGAGGCCATCGGCCGCAGTTCGTTGCGCGTCGCCTCGGACGTTTCCGACCGCGCCTCCCTCCAGCGCGTCCTCGACGAGACCGTCCGCGCCTTGGGCAAGGTAGATATCTTGGTCAATTCCGCGGGCAAGACGAAGCGCGCGCCCACGCTCGACTTCGCCGAAGAGGACTGGGCCGACATCATCGAGACGAACCTGACGGGTACGCTGCGCGCCTGCCAGGTCTTCGGCCGCCACATGCTGGAGCGCGAATACGGCCGCATCATCAACATCGCGTCGCTCTCCACCTTCGTCGCGCTCTACGAGGTGGCGGCCTACTCGGCGAGCAAGGCGGCCGTCGCCTCGCTCACCAAGTCGCTCGCGGTCGAGTGGTCGCCGCGCGGAGTCAACGTCAACGCCATCGCGCCCGGCGTCTTCCGCACCGCGCTCAACCAGAAGCTGCTGGACGAGACCGAGCGCGGCCGCGAGTTCCTGACGCGCACGCCGATGAAACGCTTCGGCCGGGTCGAGGAGTTGGCGGGCGCGGCCGTCTTCCTCGCCTCCGACGCGGCCAGCTTCGTCACCGGCGAGATTCTGGCCGTGGACGGCGGCTTCCTCGCGAGCGGGGTGAATCAGTGAGAGGAAGCTGTTAGCTATTAGCTATTAGCTGCTGGGGCACGGCAGGCGCCGAGCCGCGAGTTGAGCGGTGAGTAGCAACATTGAGAAGCTGTAACCCGCATGGTTGCAGGCAAGGCGCAGGGTTGAAAACAGGTATTCACCTTACTTCCTTCTGAAAGCTAACCGCTAACAGCTTCTGCCATGCCCAACGCCGAGATCGCGGAGAAGATTGAGAGGCTCATGCGGGCAATGCGCGCGGAGGCTCTGGGCGGCGTGCTCGTGGGCGCGCAGCACAACTTCTCCTGGCTGACGGCGGGCGCGTCGAACGGCATCGATCAGAGCCGGGACGCCGGCGCGGGCGCGCTGCTCGTGCGCGCCGACGGCCGCCGCTTCGCCCTCGCCAGCCGCATCGAGATGCCGCGCCTGCTCGCCGAGGAGGTTTCGACAGAGGAGTTCGAGCCGGTCGAGTTCGCGTGGGAGGAGGAGAAGGCGTCGCCGACGTTTCTCGCCGACCGCGCACGACGGCTTATCGCCGGTAACACCGTGCTGGGTTCCGATCTTCCGGCCGGCCCTGACGCGCGGGTAGTCGAAGGGCTGATCTCGCGGTGCAGGTATCAACTCACCAGCCCGGAGCTTGAAAGATACGGGCAACTCGGCCGCGACGCGGGTGAGTCAGTGGGCCAACTGGTCAGGAGCCTTTCGCCCGGCCTGACCGAGTCGGAGGTGGCCCGGCGGGTTTCGGACGCGCTGGCCGCGCGCGGCATCCGCGCCGTGGTGAACCTCATAGCGGCCGACGAGCGGATTGAAAAGTTTCGCCATCCTGTGCCGACTGACAGACGCTGGGAGCGCGTCCTGATGGTGGTCGTCTGCGCGCGGCGCGCGGGGCTTGTCGCCTCATTGACGCGGATCGTCTGCGCCGGCCCCGTGCCGGGGGAACTGAGGCGGCGGGCTGAGTCTTGCGCGCGCGTCAACGCGCGGCTGTTGGCCGCGACACGGCCGGGCGCGACCGGCGCGGAGATCTACGAGACGGCGGCGCGCGCTTACACGGACGAAGGTTTCGCGGGCGAGGAGCGTTTGCACCACCAGGGCGGCGCGGCCGGATACCGCACGCGCGACTGGGTGGCGCACCCTGCCTCGACGGAAGCGGTTCACGCCGGGCAGGCGTTCGCGTGGAACCCATCGATCACGGGCGCGAAGGTCGAAGAGACGTGTCTCGCCTTTGAAGACGGCGTGGAAGTCATCTCCGCCTCCCCCGGCTGGCCTCAGATCATAAGCGTGCTCGACGGCCGCGAGTACCGATCCCCCGACGTGCTGAAACTGTAAGCCCTTTTCCCGTCCACAAAGGTTGTAGGTCTCTTGACCTCGTAAGTCTTTTTTTGAGGTAGCGTCTCGTGAAAGGTTGGAATCTCGTCTTCCTGCTGCCGCTCGCCATCCTAGCCTACGGCTTTTATGTCGGCCTTTCTTCGCCGGTCGAGCAGGCCAAGGTCATACGGCTCGGCCACATCCTCAACCAGTCGCACCCCGTCCACAAGGCCATGCAGTTCATGGCCGAAGACCTGGAGAAGCGTTCGGGCGGGCGGCTGCGGATGGAAATCTACCCGGACGAGCAGCTCGGCCCGGAGCGCGAGCTGATCGAGATGTTGCAGGTCGGGAGCCTCGGCATGACGAAGGTCTCGGCCGCCGTGCTCGAAAACTTCTCGCCGCAGATCACGGTCTTTTCGCTTCCCTACCTGTTCCGCGACCGCGACCACTTCTGGAAGGTGATGGACGGGCCCGTCGGCGAGGAACTGCTCGACGTGTCGCTCCCGTTCAACCTGAAGGGCGTCGCCTACTACGACGCGGGCGCGCGCAGCTTTTACGTCAACAAGAAGGCGGGCCGCGCGGTGCGCCGGCCCGAAGATTTGCACGGCCTCTCGATCCGCGTCCAGAAGAGCAAGTCGGCGGTGCGGATGGTCGAGGTGCTCGGCGCCAACCCCGTGCCGCTGCCCTTCGGCGAACTCTACTCGGCGCTCGACACCGGCACTGTTGACGGGGCCGAGAACAACCCCCCGTCGCTCCAGACCTCGAAGCAGTACGAGGTCTCTTCGACCTACAGTCTCGACGAGCACACGCTCGTCCCCGACCTCCTCATCATGAGCCTCGACACGTGGAACCGGCTGACCGAGGAAGAGCGGCGATGGGTGAAGGAATCGGCCCACGCCTCCTCGCTCCGCCAGCGCGAGTTGTGGCAGCAGGCCGAAGCAGAGGCGATGGCCGAGATGGAGCGCGCCGGACTCAAGATCGTTAATGACGTGGACAAGGAAGCCTTCCGCCGCAAGGCCGCCGCCATGTACAAGGACGCCGACTACCAGACCCCGCAGATTCAGGAGTTGATCCGGCGCATTACGGAGACGCGGTAGAGGGGAACCTAATGGAAGTCATCAGAGTCGTTAACCGCCAACTCGAATACGCGCTGCGCGTCGTCCTCGTCCTCCTGCTGACGGTGATGACGCTGACGGTCGTCTGGCAGGTGCTCTCGCGCCTGCTCGCGAAGGCGACGGTCGCCTACGGCCTGCCGCTCCTCATCGAGCCGAGCCGCTGGACGGAGGAGATGGCGAGCTTCCAGCTCGGCTGGCTCGCGCTGCTCGGCGCGGCCTACGCCCTGCGCAAGCACGAGCACCTCGGCTTCGACTTCATCTACCTGAAGATGACGCCCGCCGGGCAGCGCCGGACGGAGCTGTTCGTGCGCGCGCTCGTCATCATCTTCTCGCTCACGGTGCTAGTCTACGGCGGGTCACGCCTCGTGCTGATGACCTTTCAGCTAAAGCAGACCACGGCCGGGCTACAGTGGCCGATGGCGGTCATCTACGCCGTCATCCCTGTGAGCGGCCTGCTGATGGCGATCTTCGCCGTCGAGGGCGTCTTCGCCCCCGGCGAGTCGCAACTCGAAGAGGGGCAGGTCGAGGAGGCGGCGCTATGACAATCGCGGTACTGACGGGCGTCTTCATCCTCCTGCTCTTCCTGAGAGTGCCCATCGCCTTCTGCATCGGGGCGAGCGCGCTCTGCGCGATGCTCGTCAGCCTCCCGTTCGATCCGAGTGCCATCACCATCGCGCAGCGCGTGGGGACGAGCATCACCAGCTTCACGCTGCTCGCCATCCCCTTCTTCGTGCTGGCCGGGCGGCTGCTCGCTACCGGTGGCGTCGCGCGCCGCCTCATCGACTTCGCGGTCGTGACCGTGGGCTTCCTGCCGGGCGGCCTCGCCGTGACGAACGTGCTGGCGAACATGCTCTTCGGCGCGGTTTCCGGCTCGGCGGCGGCGGCGGCCTCCGGCATCGGCGGATTCATGATCCCGGCGATGGAGGAGAAGCGTTACCCGAAGGAGTTCGCCGCGGCGCTGACCGTGACCTCGGCGACGACGGGGCTGCTCATCCCGCCGAGCAACGTCTTCATCGTTTACGCGATGGTGGCGGGCGGCGTCTCGGTCGGCGCGCTCTTCGTCGCGGGCTACCTGCCGGGCATCCTCCTCGGGCTCGCGCTGATGGGCATCGCCGTCGTCGTGACGCAGAAGAACGGCTACGGGGTGCGTACGCCCGCCCCGACCCTGCGGCAGTTCGCCCGGAGCCTGTTCGGCGTCATCCCCACCATCCTGATGCTCATCCTCGTGATGGGCGGCATCGTGACGGGGTTCTTCACGGCGACCGAAGCGTCGGCCATCTCCGTGGTCTACGCCTTCGCGCTCTCGATGTTCTACTACCGCGAGGTGAAGTGGCGCGATCTGCCGCAGATTCTCGTCGAGACGGCCTCGACGACCGGCATGGTCTTCCTCCTCATCGGCACTTCCATCGCGATGGCGTGGATCTTCGCCTACGCGAACGTCCCGCAGTTCATCGACACCTTCATCCGCGGCGTGAGCAGCAACCCCATCATCATCCTGCTGATCATCAACCTGATCCTGCTGGCCGTCGGCACCTTCATGGACATGACGCCGGCCATCCTCATCTTCACCCCCATCTTCCTCCCCATCGCCCAAGACCTCGCGCCGGCGCTCGGGACGACCCCCGAGCTGATGAAGTACCAGTTCGGCATCATCATCGTCTTCAACCTCTGCATCGGGCTGTGCACGCCGCCCGTCGGCACGGTGCTCTTTATCGGGTGCGGCATCGCGAAGATATCGATCACGCGGATCATCCGGCCGCTCATCCCGCTCTTCGTCGCCGCCGGCGTCGCGCTGCTGCTCGTCACCTACGTTCCGTGGCTGAGCACCTGGCTGCCGCGCGACGTCTTCAAAATGATCAAGTGAGGCGCGCGAGTCAAGACCGTTTTAAGGACAAGAGAGATGGCCGACTTCAAGATCAAAGACAAGAGCGACTGCCGCTGGGATTGCGTCTCGCTGGGCGAGGTGATGCTCAGGCTCGATCCCGGCGACGCGCGCGTCCACACGGCGCGGGAGTTCCGCGCCTGGGAGGGCGGCGGCGAGTACAACGTCGCGCGGGGCCTGAAGCGCTGCTTCGGCTTGGAGACCGCGGTCGTCACCGCGCTCGCCGACAACCCCGTCGGCCGGCTTGTGCAGGACTTGATCTATCAGGGCGGCGTCGATCAGTCGCACGTCCTCTGGCGTAAGTACGACGGCGTCGGGCGCGAGGTCAGAAACGGCCTCAACTTCACCGAGCGGGGTTTCGGCGTGCGCGCGGCTCTTGGGTGCTCCGACCGCGGCCATACGGCCGTCTCGCAGCTCCGGCCCGGCGACATCGACTGGGAGAAAATCTTCGGCCGCGAGGGCGCGCGCTGGTTCCATACCGGCGGCATCTTCGCCGCGCTCTCGGAGACGACGCCCGCCGTCGCCCGCGAGGCGATGCAGGCGGCCGAGCGACACGGCACGGTCATCTCCTACGACCTGAACTACCGCGAGAGCCTGTGGAAGGGCGTCGGCGGCAAGGCCCGCGCGCAGGAGGTCAACCGGGAGCTCGCGCGCTACGTGGACGTGATGATCGGCAACGAGGAGGACTTCACGGCCTGCCTCGGCCTCGAAGTCGAAGGGCTGGACGAGCACCACTCTAAGTTGGACGTCGCCAACTTCCGCAAGATGATCGAGCGCGCTGTTTCAGAGTTCCCGAACTTCAAGGTAGTCGCCACCACGCTGCGCAACGCGAAGACGGCCACGGTCAACGACTGGGGCGCAGTCTGCTACGCCGGCGGCGAACTCTACCAGGCGCAGACGCGCGCTGAATTAGAGATCTTCGACCGCGTCGGCGGCGGCGACTCGTTCGCCTCTGGGCTTATCTACGGCTTCCTGGCGAATAAAGGCCCGCAGTGGGCGGTCGAGTGCGGCGCGGCCCACGGAGCGCTGGCGATGACCACGCCGGGCGACACGACGATGGCGACGCTCCCCGAGGTCGAGCGCGTGATGAAGGGCGGCGGCGCGCGCGTCGCGCGGTGAGTGCACAAAAGTTGTCGGGAGTGCTTGATGAATAAGCAGGAAGTCTTAAAGCGCATCAGTGAGGTCGGCGTGGTGCCAGTCGTGCGCGCGTCCTCGCCGGAAGAGGCGATGCAGGTCGTCGACGCGATCAAGGAGGGCGGTGTGCCCGTCCTCGAAATCACGATGACGGTGCCACGAGCCGTGAGGGTGATCGAGCAGTTGGCGCACCGTTACGGCTCCGAGGTCATCATCGGCGCGGGGACGGTGCTCGACCCCGAGACTGCGCGCGCGTGCATCCTCGCCGGGGCCGCCTTCGTCGTCAGCCCCGCGCTCAACACGGCGACGATCGAGTTGTGCCGGCGCTACTCGGTCGCTTGTATGCCCGGCGCGCTCACCCCGACCGAGGTGGTGACGGCGTGGCAGGCCGGCGCGGACGTGGTCAAGGTCTTCCCCTGCGGGGCGCTCGGCGGCGCGAAGTACCTGAAGTCCTTGAAGGCCCCGCTGCCGCAGATCGAGATGATCCCGACCGGCGGCGTCTCGCTCCAGACCGCGGCCGAGTTCATCGAGGCCGGGGCACTCGCGCTCGGCGTCGGGGCAGACCTCGTGGACACGAAGGCCATCCGCGCGGGCAAAGCGCGGAAGGTGACGGAGGCTGCACGGGCCTACGTCGCCGCCGTGAGAGCCGCCCGTGGCGGCGGCCCGCAGCAGATGTGATCGGGTTTCAGACTGGGGAAGGTCTTTGACAACTCCGCGGCCGTGGTTCCGGTTTAGAACAAGGACTGTCTGTGACCCGGAAACCGGCGGCTGGAACTTACCGCCCGTTGCCGTTCGCGCCGTCGCGCGCGGCGTCTTCGGCCGCCTCCTGCTCCTGCGCCCTCTGCGCGCGCACGAGGTGTTCGCGCATGGCGGCGCGCGCCGCCTCAGGGTCGTGCTCGCGGATGGCGCGGTAGATGTGGCGGTGCATCTCGGCCGACTCCTTCAGGTCGCGTGCGCGCTTGACGGTCTTGCTCCGCACGTCGAAGAGGATGGTCGCCACCATGTTCATCAGGGAAGTCAGGATGCGGTTGCCGGAGGCCGCGGCCACCGTCTGGTGGAAGCGCATGTCGTGGACGAGGAACTGTTCGGGGTCGTCGAGTGAGGTGAACATGCCCGTGATCTCCTCGGACATCGTCGCCATCTGGTCGCCGGTGGCCCGCTCGGCTGCGAGCCCCGCGACGGCCATCTCAAGCGACTGCCGTGCCTCGAACATCTCGGCCGACGTGAAGCCGTGCAGCGAGGCCATCAGGCGCAGCGGGCTGCTGTCGAGCGCCGGCGGCCCGTCCGACTTGACGACAAACGTGCCCGCGCCCTGACGCGATTGCAACACGCCGACGGCCGCCAGCGAGCGGATGCCGGCACGCAGCGTCGGTCGGCTGACGCCGAGCATCTTGGCGAGGTCGCGCTCCGGAGGCAGCCGGTCGCCGGGGCGCAGTTCGCCGCGGTGAATCATTTCCCGGAGTTGCGAGACCACTTCCTCCGAAGTTGTCCCGCGCCGCTCCGCGTCGATGGTTTTGAAGATGTCGGTATTAAGGGCGGTCATACCATTGAGTGCGCCAGAATATCTTTTTGACCAGATGCCGAGGGGCAGATGACATCGGCCTTCTTGGTGATCGCAATCTGCCCCGTTGAAGTCGCAGTTTAACCGTTTCGTTGTACGATGTCGAACATTTTATTCAAAGCCTTTGACCCTAGAGGTCAGACCAATTGTAAGAGTGCAGAAACCGGGCCGGAAATTGTTCACAATCCGGCTTCGTAAATTGGTTAGCCGGGCTGACTTCCGCAGCTTGGGGAACGCCGCTTCAAGAGTCGGCCCGGCACGGCGGACATCGCGGGTAATTTCAGGTATCAGCGTATTGAGGGAGGGAGCCTCGTGAAGACCCTATTTTGCTTAATCCTTTTTGCCATTCTGTCGTCGGCCGCGCCGGCCACGGGGCAGACCCGGCCGCTCTCCGAGCGCGCGGCCGCCACGGCCATGAACAGCCTCTGGCGCGACCCGGCGAAGAAGGAGGCGGGACTGCCCGCGAAGTGGACTTACGAACTCGGCGTCGTGCTCAAGGGCGCCGAGGGCGTCTGGTACTCGACGGGCGACGGCCGTTACTTCAAGTACGTCCGCGACAGCATCGATCACTTCGTGGACAAGGACGGCTCGATCCGCACCTACAAGCTCGAAGACTACAACATCGACAACATCCTACTGGGGCGCAACCTGCTGACGCTCTACAAGGTGACGGGTCAGGAGAAGTACCGCAAGGCCGCCGCGCAGTTGCGCGAGCAGCTCAAAGCGCACCCGCGCACGCGGGAGGGCGGCTTCTGGCACAAGAAGATCTACCCGCACCAGATGTGGCTCGACGGCCTCTACATGGGCGAGCCGTTTTACGCCGAGTACGCCGTGACCTTCGGCGAGCCCGAAGCCTTCGACGACATCGCCCGCCAGTTCGTCCTCATGGAGAAGCATTCGCGCGACGCGAAAACCGGCCTGCTATACCACGGCTGGGATGAGTCGCGCGAACAGCGCTGGGCGGACAAACAGACGGGCCGCTCGCCGCACGTCTGGGGGCGCGCGATGGGCTGGTACGCGATGGCGCTCGTGGACACGCTCGAACACTTCCCCGCCGAGCACCCGCGGCGCGGTGAACTTGTAGCGATCCTGAACCGGCTGGCGGCGGCGGTTGCGAAGTACCAGGAGCCGAAGTCCGGTCTGTGGTATCAGGTCGTTGACCGCGGCGGCCACAAGGGCAACTACCTCGAAGCGTCGGCCTCGGCCATGTTCGTCTACGCGCTGTCGAAGGGCGTCCGCCAAAATTACCTGCCGGCCTCTTACACGAAGGTCGCGGAGAAGGCTTACGCCGGCATCGTCAAAGAATTCGTCAAGCCGGTCTCGGACGCGCAGGTCAACTTCGAAGGGACGGTGAGCGTGGCGGGCCTCGGCGGCAACCCTTACCGCGACGGCAGCTACGAGTACTACCTGAGCGAGCGCGTCGTCACCAACGATCCGAAAGGCACGGGGGCCTTCATCAAGGCGAGCGTCGAGATGGAACGGGCCGCGCGGCCCAAGCCCGGACGCGGCAAACGGGTCGCCCTCGACTACTACTTCAACAGCGAGATGAGGAAGGACGCCGCCGGGCGTCTCGCCCACTGGCACTACACCTGGGACGAACTCTCGAACCCCGGCTTCTCGCTCTGGGGCCACCTCTTCCGCAACTACGGCGCGCGCACCGTCGCCCTGAAGGACGCGCCCACGGCGGCGAACCTCAAGAGCGCGGACGTTTACATCATCGTCGATCCCGACACCGAGAAAGAGACGGAGCGGCCGAACTTCATCGGCCCCGCCCACGTCGCCGCGATCAACGACTGGGTGCGCGCGGGCGGCGTCCTCGTCCTGATGGGCAACGACGCGGGCAACGCCGAGTTCGAGCACTTCAACCGCTTGGCCGGGCAGTTCGGCATCCGCTTCAACGAAGACAGGCGGAACCTCGTGCCGAACGACGACTTCGCCATGGGGCGCATCGTCGCGCCCGAAGGCCACCCGATCTTCAAGACGGCGCGCAACCTCTACCTCAAAGAGATCTCCACGCTGGGCGTGAGCGCGCCCGCGCGGGCCGCGGTCACGGACAAAGGCGACACGGTGATGGCCGTAGCCCGTGTCGGCCGCGGCACGGTTTTCGCCGTCGGCGACCCGTGGCTCTACAACGAGTACGTTGACGGCCGGAAACTGCCCGCCGAGTTCGACAATTACGAGGCCGCCAGCGATCTCGCGCTGTGGCTGCTGCAGCAGGCGAAGTGAATGAAGCCGTTAGCTGTTAGCTGAAAAAAAGCGATCAAAGACGTTCGCCTTATGAAGGCGACGCCGATCACGGGGGATGCCGTGAGCTAACAGCTAATAGTTAACGCCAACAGCTAACGGGGACGAATGGCGAGATGTTGAAACTCAACCAAGTCTTGGGGGTGCTGGCCTGCGTGTGCGGGCTGACGGTTGCTTCTGTCGCGCAGTCGCAGGGCGCTACGCGGCGCGGGCCGTCGGAGCCTGCGCGACCGTTCGTAGTCATGACTGCCCAGTCGCTCGCGGAGTTTGAGCGGCAGGTGCGCGGCGGGGGCAAGGCCGACGACCTGCACGGCGGCGCGGGGACGCAACTGCGCGTCGCGGTTGTGCACGAGCGGGACAGGCCGGCGGCCGTGGCGGAAATACACGACGCGTCGGACGACGTTTACTACGTGCTCGAAGGGGCGGCCACTTTGACGCTCGGCGGCAGGCTCGAAGCGCCGCGCGAGACGGAGCCGGGCGAGTGGCGCGGGCCGAGCATCAGCGGCGGGCGCACGGTCGAGATCAGAAAGGGCGATCTGGTCGTCGTGCCGCGCGGCACGCCGCACTCGCGCAGCACCGCGGGCCGTGAGTTTTCGATGCTCCTCGTCAAGGTGTGGGCCGCGCCGCAGCCTGCCGCGCCGCCCGCACCTGCTCAGACGAATAAAGAACGGAAACCCTGAAACTGCTGACGAGACGTGACGAAGGGCGCGGCCATTTCAAACGGCCGCGCCCTTTTTGCGTCCCGGCGAAAAGCAAACGACGACGCGCGGCCCGCGTGCCGCCCGCGCACGGCCCGAGCGCGCGGCGTGATTGACTCGCCGCCCGCGCTAGAGCCGGGCGAGTTCCGCGATCTTGATCGGCCGCTTCTGTTCGACGCTCTTGCGGGCCGCGACGCCCGTCAAAACGGACATCGCGCCGGCGCGCGAGTCAGGTAGGCGCATGTGCTCGGGCACGGGCGCGTTGCGGAAGATGACCTCGCGGAGTCGGTCGTCGCCGCCCGCGTGCCCGCCTTTGATGTGCGGCATGTCGATCTTCTCGCGCTTGCCGGTGAAGTTCCTGATGAGGTAGGTCTCGGAGTCATCCTCGACCAGCCAGGGCTGGCGCTCGTAGTCGCGTATTTCGAGGCGGCCCTTCGTGCCGTTGAAGGCCAGCCGGTAGCCCTCCATCGGCATCGAGGCGTTCAAAGAGTAGTTCATCTGAACGCCGTTGGAGTATTTCACGACGGCAGACATCGTGTCGTAGATATCCACGTCCTCGCGGAAGACGCAGCCGTCGCGGTGGTAGCCGTCAACGTCCTCCGCGCGCGCGTAGAGCTTCATCAGCCGCTCGTTGCGCGTGATGTCGAAGTAGAAGGGGCACTTCGCCTTGTGCGGGCAGGGGCGGCAGTGGGTGTGGCGGAACGGGCCGGCCTTGCCGTAGACGTTCAGCTGGCCGTAGGCCATCACCTCGACGGGGTCGGCCGCGAGCCACCAGTTCATCAGGTCGAAGTGGTGCGTCGCCTTGTGCACCCAGAGGCTCCCGCCGCGCGACTTCAGGCGGTGCCAGCGGCGGAAGTAGTCCGCGCCGTGCGTGGTGTCCAGATACCACTGGAAATCGACCGACGTGACGGGGCCGATCTCGCCCGCGGCCAGAATCTCTTTGATCTTCTGGTGCTTGGGCGCGTAGCGGTAGTTGAAGGCGACGACGATCTTGCGGTCGTTGCGCCGCTCGGCGTCGAGAACTGCTTTGACCTGCCGCTCGTCCGTGACCATCGGCTTCTCGGTGATCACGTCGATTCCGCGGTCGAGCGCGCGCGTGATCTGCTCGACGTGAGTCGAGTCAACGGTCGTGACCATGAGCAGTTCCGGCTTGGCCCTGTCCAACATCTCGTCGAAACTGGCGAAGGCCGGGCATTGGACGCCGATGAGTTCGCGCCCCGCCGCCAGGCGCTTGGGGTTTGTGTCGCAGAGGCCGACGAACTCCAGCACGTCGCTGTAGCGCTTCGCCAGATCGGCCCCCCACATGCCCGTCCCACGGTGGCCCGTGCCGACCATCGCGTAGCGGCGGCGGCGCGGCGCGGCGCGCAGCGAACCGGGCAGCGCGAGCGAAGCGACGGCGGCCGCGCCGGCCGTCTTCACAAATTCCCGGCGGCGCAAAAGATTCGAGTCAGACATAGTTCGTACTTTGAAGTTTTAGATCAATCGACTGGTGGCGGCGCGCAGCGAAAGCGATCAGCACCGCGATGATTGTAGGGACGAGCCCTGCCCCTACAATCATCGGCGCGTAGTCGCACCCGCGACCGCGTTCGTTTTGGCGATCTTCTTCAGGAACTTCGACAGGCCGAGCTTCTGTTCGCGGAGGCCCTCGACGGCGAGCGAGGCCATGAGTTCGGCCCCGCGCGGGGAGAAGTGCGTGTTGTCGTTGACGCCCTGCGGGTAGTTGGTGTGCTCGCCCGCGGCGAGTTGCAGGAAGAGCTTCTTCGAGTCCTCAACGCCAAAGCTAACGAGCGTCTGCCAACTCCTGCGGTGCATGTCTACGAGGGCGACTCTCTGCTCGGCGGCGGCGCGGCGCACGATGTCGGGGTACTCGCCGTGCGAGTCCAGCACAGTGCCGTCCTTGTCGAAGCGGCGGCGCATGACGGGCGTCATCAGTACGGGCGTCGCGCGCTTCGCGCGCACCTCCCCGACGAAGCGGACGAGGTTGGCGCGGTAGTCTTCGGGCGGCGTGTAGCGATCCGCCTTCTCCTTCGAGGAGTCGTTGTGGCCGAACTGGATAAGGACGTAGTCGCCGGGCTTGAGCTTATCGACGATTGTTTGCCAGCGCCCTTCGGTGATGAAGGTGCGCGTGCTGCGGCCGTTCTGCGCGTGGTTGTCGACGCGGACGCGCCGCTCGTCGAAGTGTTTTTGGAGGAACTCGCCCCAGCCCGTCTCGGGCCGCTTCTCCGGGCGCTTCGCGGCCATCGTCGAGTCGCCGGCGAGGTAGACCGTGATCGGGTCTTTCGCAAACGCGAAGGTGCAGAGCACGAGGAGCAGGACTAGTGCAGCGGTAATTCTCATGGTTCGTTTCAGGCCAAGCCTTCGATGATCTTGCCGTTGACGCGTACGTTTTCGAGCGCCGTCTCCCGGAGGTTCGCGACGACGCTGCCGCGCTCGACGTTCTCGAAGGTGCAGTCCTTGAGGCGCAGCCCGTACACGGGCGCGGTCTCGAAGCCCTGCACGTCGAGCGCGAATCGGCTTCGGCCGCTCTTCAGATTTTCGACGACGAAGTTGCGCACGACCGGCGTGAACTTGCCACGCGCGCCCTCCTCGTAGTTGAAGTCGATAGTGATGACGGCGTGCGCGACCTGCCCGACCGTGATGTCGCGGAAGTAGAGGTTTTCCAACAAGCCGCCGCGCACGCGGTTGTTCTTGACGCGCAGGGCGTGGTCGAGGTTCGGGCTATCCAGCCGGCAACTCTCGGCGAAGAGGTTGCGCACCCCGCCCGAAATCTCGCTCCCGACGGTGATGCCGCCGTGGCCGTCCTTCATGGTGCAGTTGCGGATGACGACGTTCTCTGTCGGAACATTGAGCCTGCGCCCGTCGGCGTTGCGGCCGGACTTAACGGCGATGCAGTCGTCGCCCGTGTCGAAGTAGCAGTCCTCGATGAGCACGTCCTTGCAGGATTCGGGATCGCAGCCGTCGTTGTTCGGCCCGTGCGTGCTGATCCGGACGCCGCGCACGGTGACGTTCGTGCACAGCACCGGGTGAATCTCCCACATCGGCGAGTTCTTGATCGTGACGCCTTCGATGAGGACGTTTGTGCAGCGGTAGGGCTGGATGAACTGCGGCCGCAGGTAGTGGCCCTCGCCGAAGACTCTCTGCGAAACGGGTGTGCCACGCTCGGTCATCTCTTCGAGCGACTTGCGCGCTTTCTTCTGATCGGGATCGCCCTTCTTCCATCCGTAACGCTCCTGCCCCTTCCACGGCCACCAGTGCGCGTTGTCGCCCTGCCCGTCGAGCGTGCCCTTCCCCGTGACGGCGACGTTCCGCTGCCCGAAGGCGTAGATGAGCGGCGAGTAGTTCATCAACTCCATGCCTTCCCAGCGCGAGAAGACGAGCGGCAGGTAGGCTTTCGGGTCTTGGCTGAACTTGAGCGTCGCGCCCTCGGAGACGTGGAGGTTGACGTTGCTCTTTAGATGAATCGCGCCGGTGTTGAACGCGCCGGCCGGGATGAGGACACGGCCCCCGCCCGACTTGTGGCAGGCTTCGACGGCTTTGCGGATCGCCTCCGTGCTGTCGGCCTTGCCGTCGGCCGCGGCCCCGTACTTCGTGATTACGAAGTCGCGCTTCGGGAAGACGGGCGGCTTGATCCTTTTCAGAATCTGCGGCACCTGCGCCCACGCGCCCGACTCGTCCGGCCGCGGCAGGGCGAGCACGCCCGCGAAGGCGTCAGAGCCGAAAGGCAGCGCGGGCGTGACCAGAGTAGCGGCCCCGCCCACGATCATGTGTTTTAGGAACTCGCGTCGGTCGCTCATCTTTGCTTCCTAAACTCCTTGACGAAAACAGCGGTGAATGACAGGAAGTAGCAGGAGGCGGGTGACGTGCCGGAACTTGACTTCACCCGTCATCCATCGCCTGTCACTTCTTCTGGGCCAACTTCTTGCACCAGTCCGGGTAGTCTTTTTCGAGCAGTTCAGCCGGTTCTTCGACGTACCAGCTGTAGCCGTTGCGGCGCTCCTCGTCGATCTCCGCGACGCTGTAGCGCACCACGCCGTCGCGGCCCGCGAAGACGGGGCGGTTGGTGCCGATCTCGTAGAAGCGCGCCCACAAGGGCGGGGCCTGAGGGTCGGCGACGGCCTCGCGCGCGTAACCGCCGGGCTTAGACGGGTCGCGCCGCTCTATCCAGCGCAAGCCCTTAACCTGCGACCTCCTGAACCATTCGACTGCCGACTCGACGGCTTCGACCGTGCGCGCGTCCGGGTTCTCGACGCTCATCAGGAAGCGGACTATTCCGACGCTCTCGCCCGCGCTCAGCGAGGCGGGCTCGAACTTGCGGGCCGGCGCGGGGGCGAGCGTCACCTCGTCGTGCTGCGCGCCCCAGACGGTGCGACGGCCGTTGGCGACGACCTGCGCTTTGAGGATCAGCTCGACGCCCCTCTCGACCGCCTTCTCGGCGCGCAGCCGGCGCGGCTCGTCCACGAAGCGGTAGTTGGAGCGCTTGCGCGCCACGTCGCGCAGCAGCCGCATGACGTTGACCATCGCGCCGTCGTTGAACGTGACGTGCGTGTAGTAGCCCTTGCGGAGAGGGTAGTACTGCGGCCAGCCTCCGTTCGCGTACTGCGCGGCGAGCAGGTAGTCGAGGCCGCGGTGGAAGGCTTCGCGGTGGCGCTCAAGTTTGCGCGCCGTGTAAACGCGCGCGAGGTAGGCCAGCTGCGTGTAGGTCGCGCCGTTGTCGATGTTCGAGCCGGTCTCTGACTTTTGCTTCAGAAGTTCGGCGCGCCCGCCTTCGGAGAGGGGGCGCGCCATGTCGATGTTCTTCGACCAGCCGCCCTCATCGTGCTGGTAGAGGATGACGTTGTCGGCGACGCGCACGGCCTCGTCGGTCGTATACCACTCAGGCTTCTGCCTGAGGCTGTCGCGCCAGTTGATCGGCTCGGCCGCGTTCGGCGCGGACGCTGTCGTCGTGTCGCCGGCTTTCGCCGCGTCGGCCTGCTGCGCGTGCGCCGCGGCGGCGGCCGCGAGGCACCAGACGAGGGCCGCCACCACCCTGAGTCGTTTCTTCATCCCGCCCCTGTGAGTCAACGCCAATTCCGAAAGAATCGAAGATGCGGCGTGAGCCGCCCCGGCTGCTCGCGGGGGCGGCTCACGTCACATTCACCGGCCGAAGTCGTCGGCCGGAAAGCTGTCGTCCGGTCTTTAGAAGGTGAACTTCATGCCGAGCTGGATGTCGCGCGGCAGGTTGCGCTGGGCGTTCACGCGGCCGAAGTTCTGGTTCGTCTCGCCGTCGGCGAGGTTGATGCCGCCGAAGTAGACGTAGTTCAGGACGTTCAGCGCCTCGGCGCGGAACTGCAACTTCATCCGCTCGCCGAAACGGAAGTTCTTCGAGGCCGACAGGTTGAAGCTCTTGAACGGCTGGTTGCGGAGCTTCGGCAGCGTCGAGGGGACGTTGCGCCGGCCCGCGCTGGGCAGTTCGATGAAGCCGGCGGTCGGGAAAGCCGGGATGTCGACGCCGTAGCGGCGGCCCTGCTCGTCGTACTGGCCCACGCGGCTCGAAAGCTGCGTCACGTCGCCCGCGTAGTAGAAGTTGTCGCCGAGCAGCAACGGCTCGCCGCTCTGCCACTCGTAGGTGCCGTTGAGCTGCCACCCGCCGACGAAGGCGTCGAGGACGCGGTTCATGTCGCCGCCGAAAGCGCGGCCGCGGCCGAAGGGCAGCTCGTAGACGCCGGCGAAGGTGAAGCGATGCGGGCGGTCGTCGGTCGAGAAGCGATCCTCAAGCTCCGTGTCGGAGGGGTTGAGGTAAGTGATCTTCTCTTTGAGCCGCGCGTAGGTGTAGCTCGTCGTCATCGAGAAGCTGCGCGAGAAGCGCTTCTGGCCTTGTAGCTGGAGGGAGTTGTAGCGGTTCGTGCCGTTATACTCCTGAATCCAGATGTCGCCGAACTGCGGGAACGGGCGGACGAGTTGCATGAGATCGACGGTCGCGCCGGTGTTGAGCGCCGCGTCCGAGAGGAACACGTTGCCGTTGAACAGGTTCCTGAACGGGTTGTTGGGATCGCTGCCGGTCAGGTTGTTGTTCGCCACGTCGGCGCTCGCCGGGTCGGTGCCGAGCAGGGCGGCCGGCACGAAGTTGATGTTGCGGTTGACTGCCAGATCGTAGCCCCACGAGGAGACGAAGTTGGCCTCGAAGATGAAGTCGTAGGGCAGCTCGCGCTGGAAGCCGATGATGAGCCGGGCGAACTTCGCGTTCTGCCGCTCGGACGGGATGATCGGGGCGTCGTTTGCTCCGAGCGTCTGCCCGAAGTTGGTCAGCAGGCCGAGGCTCGTGCCGGCCGAGGGGCGCAGCCCGGTCGGGAACGGATTGTTGAGCGTGGCGACGAAAGTGCGGCCGCTGTTGGTCGAGGGCACGAAGGGCGTGAAGCCCGAGAAGCCCGGCTGGATGGTCAGCGAGTTGTTGCCGATGTCGGAGAGCGTGCTCGGGATGCGGAACGCGGAGGTGAAGATGCCGAAGCCGCCGCGCAGCACCGTCTTCTCGTTGAGCTGGTAGGCCACGCCGATGCGCGGCTGCCAGTTCGACGTGTCGGCGTCCCACGCCGCGCGGTCGTCCGGGTTGGCGTAGGTGAAGCCGCCGCGCACGTCGAAGGTGTCGGGCGTCAGGCCGGCGGCGTCGAAGCGCGCGCGGTTGGCGTTGTAGACGGTGGCGAAGGCGGCGCGCGCCGCGTCGTTGACGGGGCTGGCCGTCGTCACGTCGAACCCGCGCGAGAGGCGGTCGAAGCGCTCCGTGATGCCCAGCTCAAGATCGTAGCGCAAGCCGAGGTTGAGCGTCAGGTTCGGCGTCACGCGCCAGTCGTCCTGCACGAAGAAGCCGTGGTAGATGTTCTGGACGCTGTAGGCGACCGAGTTCTCGATGCGGCTGTTGCTGCCGGAGACGGGAAGGCCGAGGAGGAACGCGGCCACGTCGCGGCCGTAGAGGTTGCGGTTGCGCTCGTGGTTGGTCGCGTTGCTGCTGTTCGTCGTGGTCGTGGTCGTGACGGTCGTGAACGTGCCGTCGAAGGTGAAGCGGCCGCCCTGGTAGCCGTTGCCGCTGAAGTTCTCGCGCAGCACGCGCCCGTCGTAGCCGAAGCGGGCGGTGTGGTTGCCGAAAACCTTGGTCAGCGTCGGCTGGAACGACGCGACGTAGAGCGGGCGGACGAAGCCCTCGTTGAAGTCGGAACGCTCGGCGCCGAGGGTCGAGCGGATCGGGCGCACCTGATCGTACGTCCTGATGTCGAAGCGCGGCAGGTACTGGTAGCCGCGCATCGCCGCGATCGCCTGCGGCGAGAAGCCGAGCGTCGCGGGGTCGAACGTGCCGGAGGGCCGGCGCTCCTGCACGAAGCGGGTCAGGTTGCCGCGCACGTCGAGCACGGTCGAGGGCGAGAGCGTGGCCGTGTAGCCGAGCACCGCGCCGTCGTTTGTGCGGTACTCGATGCCGCGCGTGACGGGGAAGTCGTTGACCACGAGCTGCGACCAGTCGCGGCGGTCTTCCGGGTTGAAGCTGTGGTAGTAGTTGAAGAAGAGCCTCTGGTTCTCGCTGATGTTGTGATCGATGCGCGTCACCCAAGCGCGGTAGTTCTGGAACCGCAGCGTCGGCGAGAAGAAGTTGTTCTGGAGGCCGGGCCGGGTCGGCATCGGGTAGAGGTTCAGGTAGTTGACCGCCACCGGGTTGAGCAGGTTGGTCGGAATGACGTTGCCCGCGAAGGGCGTCCGGTTGGCCGTGCCCGTCGCGCCGATGCTGAACGGGTTGTAGACGACGACGGGGCCGTTGGGCGACGCGTCCGGGCTCAGGAACTCCGAGAGGTCGCCGCGGCGCATCCGCTCGGTCGGCACGGTGTAGAACTGCGGCTCCGAGTCGGTGGTCTGGAGGCGCTCGTAGGAGAAGAGGAAGAAGGTGCGGTCGCGCCCGTTGTAGACGCCGGGGATGCGGACGGGGCCGTCCACCTCGCCGCCCCAGCGGTGGTAAGCCCTCTGGGGGCGCTCCTGACCGGCCGAGTTGGCGAAGAAGTTGTTGGCCGTGCGGCCGCGGGCGCGGTTGAAGTAGTAGAGCGCACCGTGGAAGTCGTTCGTGCCGGACTTGAGGGCGACGTTGACGGTCGCATTGGCCGTGTAGCCCTGCTGCGCGTCGAACTGCGTGGTCTGCACCTTGAACTGCGAGACGGCGTCAGAGGGCGGCGAGAAGCCGACCGCCCCGTCGATGGCGAAGTTGGGCGAGCCGTCGAGCGTCACCTGGTTGGCCCCGGTGGCGCCGTTGGTGCGGAAGGACGCGAGGTTGCCGTTCGAGGTCGGGGCGGTGAAGGCGGGGTTGCCCGTGTAGGCGACGCCCGGCGCGAGGGTGGCGAGCTGGTACGGGCTGCCGTCGATCAGGGGCAACTCGCTGATCTGCCGGCTCTCGATCACCGTCCCGGCGCTGACCGAGCCGGTTTCGAGCGCGACGGCGGTGTCCACGACCGCGACCGTGTCGGCCACACCGACCTGCATCTGGACGTCGAGCGTCAGCCTCTCGGCCACGCGAATCTCGATCCCCGTGCGCTGCGCCGTGTTGAAGCCTTGGCTCGTCACCGTCAGCGTGTACTTACCGGGCTGGAGCAGCGGGAAGCTGAAGCCGCCCTCGTCGTTGGTGGCGACCGTGGCCGCCACGTTCGTCTCCACGTTCTTGACCTCGACTGTGGCCCCGGGCAGCGCGGCCCCGTTCGGGTCCGTGACGTTGCCCGAGAGCGAGCCTCTAAACTCCTGCGCGCCGGCCGTCGCTGCAAACAGCGACACCACCAGCGCGAGGGCGGCAAAGCCTTTGCGGATTGCGTCCTTACACATCACTCTATGCATCCTTTCTGAACCTAGTTGCGGAGACCGGCTGCGACGGGCAACGTCTTTATGTCTGAGGGCCGTATGCTGCCTGTTGGTGCGAATGACTCAAACAGCCACGTGATACTTGTACTCGACTGCGCGCGGGCCAGTGAAGGGCTTGGGCCATTACTGGTGTAACCAATTAAACTCTTGACCAGTTTCTCAACACTCCCGGCCGGCGGCGATTTGGGCGTGCGTCAAGCCGAACGGTTCCGTCGGCGAAAACTTGGTTTTAAGCCCGAAACCCGACTACAAGATTATCTTTTTTCGATTCAAACTTCCGAGAAGTGAATCAGAATCCGGCCTCGAAAAAGGCCATTCTGCAGGAGCGTTCGCATTTTCTATCAGGAAGCCGATTAAGTCAAGTGCATTTATAACCAATTGCATTTTTACTTACGAAGGGGTATTACCAATTAAAGCTCAAAATATCGACTTCCAATCCTGCGCCCCCGGTCTGCATACGCGGCCGCAGGCTCGCGCCGCTACTGAGGAACCCGAGTGCACGTCGGAACAATCCGGCCTACACGGTCACGCCCTTTCGGGGTACGCTCGGCCGCGCGGTGCGCACCGATCGCCGGCACTACGCCGTATGGGACGAGGTGCGATCGGGCGCAATGCTCTTTGACCAACGGGACGGCCCGCCCAAGCTGAAGAACGTCGCCTCCGATTCCCCGCACGCGAATACTCTGCTGGAGATGAAGAGACTCCTTAAACAGATGCCGTGAGGAGAGCAGACTGGAGGCAGGTGGTAGAAACACTTCACAGGCCACCGGAAGGTGGTAGAATGTGCGCTCGGATAATCGGGTGGGCGCATCCGGCACCCACCTCCCTTTCGCCCGCCGCGTCGGAGGCGGTCAGCCCGGCGCGGCCCTCGCCCCAGAAGACAGATCTTACCTTAGAGGATGAATATGAAGAGGGGAGTTTGTGTACTCGCGCTCGTCCTGATCACGTCCCACGCGAGCGCGCCGGCGAACACCGCACACGATCCGCTAACCGCGATCCTGAAGCGTGGGGGCTACACCGTCTCCTTAGGCCTGAAGGTCAGGAAGAAGAAGCGCTACTCGGTGCAGCGCGTGATGGAGGGCATCCTCGGTGACGACCGCCCGAACGCTTACGCCACCGGGTTCGTGGTCGGCGACGGGCTGGTGATGACCGCCCACCACGTCGTCTCCGGCAGCCTGAGCGCCCACAAGAAAAAGCTGCTCGGCTTCTCGCGCGACGCCGAGCTAGAGGCCGTGGCGTACGTCAACGGCTGCGAGGCCACGGTGCTCAAGGTGGACCCGGACGCGGACCTGGCGCTCCTCGGCGTGTGCAAGGCGGAGGATGAGGCGGGCGGCCGCGCCTACCAGCCGGCCCCGAGCCGAGACGAAATGCTGCTGGTCATCGCCCGCCCGGACGGCAACAGGACGGTCAGGCGCGGGGCCTTCTCCGGCACCTACACCTACGGCGGCCAGCAGTACTGGGCCGCCGACATCGAGGGGCGCGACGGCTTCTCGGGCAGCCCGGTCTTCAACGGCAGGGGCGAGATCGTCGGCGTCTTCAGCCGCTACGACCCGACCCAGAGGGTTGCGCTGATCACCCCCGCGGCGCGGGCGCAGAAGCTAATAGAAGACTACGCCTCAAGCGTCCGGCCCTGACCGCCAAGCCCGCCCGGTGCGGCCTCGCGCAGTAATTCGGCTTCAGCGTCAGGGCGTTCTCGTCGAGCAAGCCGAGGGTTCAGTCTCTCACCACGATTCCGACAATCACGCCGAGCAAAAGAAATGCCCCGGCTTCGGCCGGGGCATTTCGCGTCTCCAAATTCCGCGGCCTGACTTACCTGATCTGGAAACGCACGGAGTAGACGTGCGGCTCGTCGCCGGCGGTGAAGTGGAGCCTATACGTGCCGGGCGCGTAACCGGTTGTCTTGAGGTTGAAGATGTAGCCGCCGGTCGTGCCGAGTGTCGGGTCGAAACGGAATGTCTGACCCGGGTTGGCGTTGCCCGGATCGGCCGCCGGGCCGTGGGGTTGGGCGTTGTCGGGAGATGTGCCGAGCGCGCGTACCACCCTGTCGGCCGAAGACAGGTTCGCGCCCGAGCTGTCGAAGAGTTGCAGCTTGACGGGCACGGTCGATCCCGCCTTGTTCGACTTGGCCGGATCGTAGAGCAGGCCGATTCGGTAGCCGACCGCGTAGGTGACTGCCTTCGCGACGGTGTTGCCCGCCACGTCGGTCGCGATCACCTCGAAGCCCCGCGGGCCGACCGAGGACGTGTCGAGCGGCGCTCCGCTCGACAGCGTGCCTATGCAGTCGGCTTTCCCCGAGAGGCTGTCGCCGCAGGCGTAGTCGGCCGTCGCGGACTGCCCGAGGACGTAGAAGCCGCCTTCCGTGGGTTGCGCAAGGTTGATGGACGGGGCCGTCTTATCGATGTTCACGCCTCCGACTGTCGCGGACGCCTTGTTGCCCGCGATGTCTTCGACCGTGAACGTGTAGGACTGCCCCGCGCCCTCGGCCTTGAAGGTGTAGCCAGCCGCCGCGGGCGAGGCTAGTCCGGACAGGTCATCGCCGGCGGTGTAGCCGGCGGCCACGTCGGTGTTATTCCAACCCGCGGGATTGGCTAGTGTGACGCGCGCGGCTTCGACGGACGGCGCCGTCCGGTCGAGCATGACGGCGAGCGTCTGCTCGACTTCGGCGTTGCCGGCATCGTCCTTTGAGTAGTAAGTGATCGTCGTGATCCCTTCGTCGGTGACGGGGATCGCGACGGGGGCGACGTGCGAGTGCGTGATCGCTCCGTTGACGCTGTAGACGATCTTGTGCAGACCCGCGCCGCCGCCGTTGTCGGCGGCGGCTAGCGTCACGGTCACGTCGGAGTTGTGCCAGCCGGCGGCGTTGGCCGGTCGCGAGAGGGCCGCTCGGGTCGTGGGCGGCGTGTCGTCGCCCAGCTTATCCGCGCCGGGGGCCGGCACGATGTCGTTGAGGTAGAGTTCGAGGTTCGAGTAGCCGCTCGCCGTGATGGCGCGCCCGTCCGCCGCGTCCGCGGGGTTCAGCCCGCGGTTGACTTCCCAGTAGTCGGGGATGCCGTCGCCGTCCGCGTCCGCCGGCGCGGCCAAGGACGAGAGGCCCGGCCAGCCGCCCACCTCGTTCTGCGAATCGATGTGGCGGCCGCCCTCGCCCCTCACCTCCGAGATGACGCGCAGGTCGGCGGCGTCGCGAGCGAGCGAGTGTCCGGCGATGTTGAGCACGCGCTCGTAAGCCGTGCGTGCGTCGTCTGTGGCGACCGGCGGGAAGTCGAAGCGCGCCGGCTCCTGTCTCGTGTAAGCGCCGGTGAACATCGACCAGCCGATGTCGGCCCCGTCGCGCGCGCCGTTCAGGTTGCCGTCGATCAGGTTGTCGGACTGGTGGATGAACGTGCTGGCGCTCCCGCCCTTGAAGGCGCGGCGCTTTGAGGCGGGCGTGGAGGGGCCGGCGACGAGGTAGTTGCCGACGAAGTTGAGGCGCGGCGTGCCCTCGACCGCCTCGGCGCTGTAGCCGGACTCGTTGCCCCAGTTGTAGACGACGTTGTTGACGAAATCCAGCCCGACGTTGTCGCCGAGGCGCGGGTTGCGGCTGTCGTGGTGCGCGTAGAGGTTGTGGTGGTAAGTCACCACGCCGCTACCGTACCGGATGAGCGAGCCGTAGCCGTGCGAGTTCTTCGCGTGGCAAGAATCCCTCAGGCTCTCGGTGATGAGCGACCACTGCACGGTGACGCGGTCGGACTCCGTCACCGACAGCGTCTCGTCTACGCTCCACGACGCGGAGACGTGGTCGATTATCACGTCCGTCGACTTGTCCACCGTCAGCGCGTCGTCCTCGTAGCCATTTGAGCAGTTGAGGTCGCCCGCGCGGAAGCGCATGTAGCGGATGATGATGTTGTTCGTGTTCGAGATGACGGTGTGCCAGCCGGCGACCGTGACGCCGTCGCCGGGGGCCGTCTGCCCCGCCAGCGTCAGGAACGGCTTACTGATGACCAACCGCGAGTTGAGGTGGATGGTGCCCGACACGTCGAAGACGATGGTGCGGGGGCCGGCGGCCGTGCGGACGGCTTCGCGCAGGGAGCCGGGCCCACTGTCGTTGAGGTTGGTGACGTGGTACACGTCGCCGCCGCGTCCGCCGGGGGTGAGTTCGCCCGCGCCTTCCGCGCCGGGGAACGCCCTGACGGGCTCCGCGCCGGGCGCGCTGACGAAGAGTGTGGCCGAGGCGCTGCCCTGGTAATTGGGATCGCTGACGGTCGCGACGACGCTGTACCTACCCGGCTCGACGGGCGGGGCGGCCGAGCCGTTGTAGGTGATCAAGAGCGGCGCGGCGGCGGGCGGGGTGGTCGTCGCCGAGACCTGCTTGGGCGTGCCGTCGTAGGTCTGCTTCAACTGGCCGAGCGTGATTACGAGCGGGGCCGGGTTGATGACGAACGTGCCCGTGGCCGTGCCCTGATAGGCGGCGTCCTCGACGGTCGCCACGACGTTGTAAGTGCCGGCCGCCGTCGGCCGCGCGGCGCTGCCGTTGTACGTTAAGTTGACGTTGAGGCCGGCCGGATCGGTGGCGACCGACGGGGCGAGCGGCGCGCCCGTGTACGTCTGCGTCAGATCGCCCAGCGTGACCTTCGCCGCGTTCGACGGCGGCTCCTGCTGCGACGCCGTGTGGTCGACCAGAAGCCGGGTGAACTTTATCTTGGTGGCGAAGTCCGCGCCGGTGACGCGAAACGCGAAGTAGTCGAACGAAGTGTTAGGGGCCGTGCTCGTCTCGACCACGGTGCGCTTGTAGCTGCCGGGAAGCGCGCCCCCTGTCAACTCCGCGGAGATGCGCGTCTCGGTGGCGGTCAGCCGCTCGACTGTGTAGGTGACCGTGTAAGGCGTCTCGTCCGTCAGGGGCTGCACCGTGGGGTTGCCCGAAGCGGCCGTCGTGATGGCCGTGAAATCGGCCCCGGCGCTGAAGATGTTACTGGCGGTGAAGGTCGTCCGCCGGTTGATGTTGAAAGCGCCGCTGCCGCCGCTCGTGTTGAGTTGCAGGCCGTACCCGGTGTCACCCTGAAATGATGAATCGCTCATGCCGCCCGTCAAGTCAGACGTCCTGCGCGTGCCCAACGAATCGAGCACGCCGAAGCGCACCGCGGTGCTCGTTGATCTATAGCCCGTCAGCGAGAATGTCCCCGAGACCGACAACCTATCGCCCACGGCGAGGCTGGCCTTCGAACCGGTGTTCGTGAAGAAAGCCCAGAAGCCGTCGGCACCGCCCGCGTTGGTCAGATCAAACGTCACCGAACCGGCACCGTCGGTGCGAGTGGTTCCGGAGCGGCTTTTGAACAGGGCCACCGAGTTCGGGAGGGCTTGGTTGAGGCTGCCGCCGTCGGCGAACGTGTCGTTGACGAGCGTGGCTGTAGCCGCCCCGGCGACGAAGGGCAGGGCGAGTGCCGCGCAGGCGAGCAGCGCGGCGAACAGGAGAAGGGCTCTCAGTTCTTTCATCGAAATTTCCTGATTGTGTTGGAGATTTTCTACCGGAGCGGCGCGCCTGTATTTGGAGGATTACCGGGTAGCGCAAAAACACTTTCTGAATTGGGTAGCCCAATTTCCGTTAAAAAGAGAAATGGTAAACGCCAATTCTCGGACGTTATAACACGCATCCGAAATCTCGGTCAAGGAAGTTCATGTAAATATCAAGGAAAATAATAGTCAACATTGATTGCGGGACCGGATTGAGTAAATGATAATGTGCAGCAGCAGGATGTTCTCAATTAGCTCGCCTTGAAAATAAAAGCTAAAGGTAAGACCATCCCGCGATCCTGGGAATGTGATTAATAACGGTTCCGCCGCCTAAAACCGTAGCGTGACAATTGGCGTGTGAGGACTTCGGCGCCTCCGGCAGCTTCTGGTGTCGGTTGTCGGCCCAGCGATTAGGAATGGGCACGGTGGGTAGGTCCTGCGCTGCTGCTGGTCGGGTTCTGGAGGCCCGTAGAGCGCCTGCCTGCCGAAAGTCTCTTCGAAGAGGCGGAAGAGTGCGCTCGGCCCCTGCAGGTAGGCCTGGTAGATCCGCCAAGGCATCGAGTCTGGCAAGCGCAGGGACACGCGCTACTCCCATCTAGCAAGAAAAGGCGAGGCGTCACGAAAGGGAGTGGTATACTGCCGACCAATGACAGCCTTATCTCACCGCTATTACCTTTCTTTGCAGCACATTACCTCATAGCTGGTAGCATGAAAGCTCGGCTCTGGTCTTGGCCGAGGCCCGGCTGACGCTGCCTCCCAAGGTGTCTGGCCGGAGATAATGTCCCTCCCGGAATATCTTCTGCAAAGGAGGCACACGCATGCACCCTCTCTTCGTCGGTCTCGACGTCGGCTCCCGCTCCTGTCACCAGGTCGTGCTCGCCGCCGACGGCTCCACCCTCAGTCACCGCCAGTTCCCCACCGGCGAGGCCCACCTCATCTCGGCCTTCAAGGAGCTCCGCGGCCACGTCCACGTCCATCTCGAGGCCGGAGAACTGGCGCCCTGGGTCCGCTCCGTCATCGCCCCGCACGCCGCCCGCGTCGTCGTCGGCCACCCCCGCTCCAACGCCTGGATCGCCAAAGACCCGAACAAGTGCGACCGCGTCGACGCCTACAAGCTGGCCGAACTCCTGCGCCTGAACCGCACCCACGAGGTCTACTACCCGGACGACCGCTCGCGCGCCGCCTTCAAGCAACTCGTCCAGCACTACGACGACCTGACCCGGCAGCAGGCGGGGCTGCGCACCAAGATCAAGGCGAGGTTGAGGGCGCAGGGCGTCATCACGCGCGGCCAGCGGATCTTTACCCGCGAAGGGCGGGAGCAGATCCTCTCCCGAGTCGGCAGGCCGGAGATCCGGCAGGCCATCTGCCAACTCTACGAGGTGCTCGAACAGGCCCGCCGCTCCCAACACGACGCCCTGCGGCTGATGACGACCGCTTCGAAGCAGTTCCCCGAGATCGCCCGCTTCAGCCGCGTCCCCGGCGTCGGGGTGATCGGCGCCTGCCGCTTCAGCGCCTACGTCCAGACGCCGCACCGCTTCAGCTCCAAGCGCAAGCTCTGGCGCTACTGCCGGCTGGGGGTCGTCAAGCGGAGCAGTGACGGCAAGTCGCTCTCGCACCCGCGTCTCGACCCGAGCGGCTGCGGCAGGCTCAAGGACTTCTCCCGCAAGGCCTTCGAGGCGGCCCTGCGCCGGCGCGACGCGAACGGCTTCAAGCGGGCTTACGAGCGGGCGCTGGAGCAGACGCACAACGCGGTTCACGCGCGCTTGAGCGTGCAGCGCAAGATCGTCGCGACGTTGCGTGCCATGTGGATCAACGGCACGCCCTACCGCGACGAGTCGGGCTAGGGTGCCCTGCCCCTCCGGGGTGTCACGCCGGGGGCCGGGGACTTCGGCCGCGGCGCGCGTCCACGTGCTACAGGGCGGTCAGGCGCACCCGGGCGGTGACGAGTCTCCTTGTCTATTCTGGCCGCCGCGGCCTCGGTCCGACAGCCGGCCGCGCAAGGCCCCATAGCTGGATAGGCCGTCACCGACCAAGCCCGATGTAACCATAGGCGGCCCACCCGGTACGCGAGAGCCGGGGCGGGCCAGTCTCCGATACTTGAATGAGCTGGGGGTCGGGTCCCATAGCACAAGACCTGGTTCGCGTGGTGCGCACTCTTCGGCCCTGTGATGGAAGCGCCGCCGAGGCGACGTAAAGGCTCCCGCGCCGGCCGGCGTGACGGAGGCTACGCCGACCGAAGTCAAGAGATGACTTTGGCCGGAGAATAGGGGTCTGTCTTGACTTCTTCTTTCATACTTGAATAGACACAAGGGTTGGTAACTATTCAGCTATCCCCTACGTTTTCTGACACTTAGCGGCCGCCCGCGGCACGCCCCTTCGAGGGCCCGCAGCACCCCGCGCCCTTGCTTGCGCGCCGTCGAGACGTAGGAGCGGATGCGGCAGAAGCGCCTCGCCCCCTCCTCGCTGCGGAAGCACCCGCTCGTCTTCTGCTGGAGCTTCACCATCCGCAGGTCGCGTTCCGCCTGGTTGTTATCGAAGGGGACGGTGAAGTCCGTCAGGAACCGCAACACCTCATCCTTCCTTCTCTCGAAGCGCACCAGCAGGTTGCGCGCCTGCCTGCGAACCAGTTCCGGCATGTCCGGCGGCGGCTCTGCCTTCAAGCCGTCAGCAACTAGCCGGTCGTAGCTCTCTGTCAGTTGAGCTAACCGTTCATCGGCGAGCCGCTTCCCTCCCTGCGCGCCGGCCCGCTCGGCCTCGCCC
The DNA here is from genome assembly GCA_036567125.1 of Pyrinomonadaceae bacterium. Taxonomy (GTDB): domain Bacteria; phylum Acidobacteriota; class Blastocatellia; order Pyrinomonadales; family Pyrinomonadaceae; genus JAIVGV01. The sequence goes on from DATCVD010000807.1 coordinate 49,144, forward strand.
TTCATCTCCAAGAGCAGTTCCCGCAACGGCCCGGCCCATGCCTTCGTCTCGGCCGAGACCTCCTCGAAGTATGTCAGCTCGCGCAGCAGATGCACTCCACACAAGGCGTGCCGGCAGCGGCTGTAATGAGTGTAAGAGAGCAGCCCGTCGTGGACGCAGGTGCCGCGGTATCGGGGCAGCACGTTGATCTCGTCGATGGCCGTGCGCCCCCTGTGAGCAGCCGCCGCGTAATGGGTTAGCCGCGGCGTGCTCGCAACATGAACATACGCGAGCCGCTGGTTGACCCTCAGCCCCGTCTCGTCGGCGTGGATGACGGGCGAGCGTCTCAAGCTGCGCTTGATCTTCAACTCAGTCTCGACGAGGGTATCGGCGCACCCCCTGACGATGTTCGCCACCGTTCCCGCCGAGAGGCGGCAACCGAACAGATCGCGCATCGCCTCGGCTGTCCTCTCATAGGGCAGCAGCTGGTACTGCTGCAGGTAGAGCACTCGGGCCTTCACTCCCGGACCATACTGCACGCGCGAGCGGACGCTGCCCGCGAACTCGCCCTGCGTCTCCTTCCCGCACCGCCCGCAGCGCACGACCGCCAGCCGGTGCTCCGTCACCCGCAGCCTCGCCGGCACGAGTTCTACGATCTGCTGCCGGCGGTGGCGCACGACCTGAGCGCCTGCCAGCGGCGAGTGACAGCTTCGGCATTCCCGCGGCCGGTGCTCGACGACGCGGCCGGGGCGCTCAGAGAGCCGGAGCGTCTCGCCGCGGTGCCCGGCCTGCCCACCGGGTCGCCTGCCCGAAGGCCGGCGCAGGCTCCTCGTTCGCTTCGCCCACGGCGGGTCCGTCGACGGCGGGCGCGACGAGTTATGCGAGTCCTTCAGGGTGAGCGCCTCCAACTCGGCGTTGCGGCGAAGCAGTTGGAAGTTCCTCCCACGCAGATCACTAACCTCCGCCTGCAGCCTGCGGACCTGCGCCTTGAGCCGCCCGATCTCATCGGAGAGGGCGTCGACGGTGCGCTGCTGCTGGTCCGGCTCAGGCGGCCCGTAGAGCGCCTGTCTACCGAAGGCTTCTTCAAAAAGCCGGAAGAGAGCGGCCGGGCCTTGTAAGTAGGCCCGGTAAATCTGCAAAGGCATCGAGTCGGGCAACTGCCGGGGCACGGTGCGCTCCCATCCGGGAAGAAAATGCGAGGCGTCGAGAGCGGGAGTGATATACTGCCGGCCAATGGCGGCCTTATCTCACCGCTATCACCTTTCTTTGCCCGCCTTTACGCAATAGCTGAATAGAAACCGTCAATAGTCGTCTTCGCAAAAGAGAGATTACCGGAATT
>DATCVD010000808.1:0-8165 GCA_036567125.1 Pyrinomonadaceae bacterium
CCCGCACGGTTTCGAGCGGGCCGCCGGCCGCCGGGACGGTCGAACCGGCCGCGGCGGCGGCGCTCGGCCGCGGGGGATTTTGTTCGCAGACGACGCGGGCGATCTCGCCGAACTGGCGCGTGCGGAAGTGGTAAGGCCGCCGCCCCGTGAGCAGGAGGTAGAGCAGCACGCCGAGGCTGTAAACGTCGCTGGCGGTCGTGACGAGTTCGCCGCGCACCTGTTCGGGGCTGGCGTATTCGGGCGTCAGCATCCGGAGCGCGGTCGCGGTGTGTTCGAGCGGGGCGTCGGAGAGGCTCGGGTCGAGTATCTTCGCGATCCCGAAATCCAGCAGCTTCGGCGTGCCGTCGCCGGTCACGAGGATGTTCGACGGCTTGATGTCGCGGTGGATGATGAGGCTCTGGTGCGCGTGGCTGACGCCCGCGCACGCGGCGAGGAAAAGGCGCAGGCGCTCTCCGACGCTCAGCCTGTGCCCGTCGCAGTAACGATCAATGTCCTGCCCCTCGACGTACTCCATGATGATGTAGGGGAGGCCGTCGTCGGTCGCGCCGCCGTCGAGCAGACGCGCGATGTTCGGGTGGTCGAGCGCGGCGAGCGCCCGCCGCTCGTGGCGGAAGCGGCTCAGCACGAAGTCGGTGCCCATCTCCCGCCTCACCACTTTCACCGCGACGCGTTTGCGGAAATCGCCCTCGGCGCGCTCCGCCAGATAGACCGCGCCCATCCCGCCGCGCCCCAACTCGCGCAGGACGCGGTAGGAGCCGACGCGCGCGCCGCTCGCCAAGCCCAGCGCGTAGGCGTGTGCGTCGTCCCGGCGCAACGGTTGCCCGTCGGCGTCAAGCACTCTCGCGCCGGCGGCGGGCTGTTCGAGAAAAGTGTCGGCCGCCTCGTAGCCCTCGATCAGGCGTTCGACTTCGCGGCGCAGAAGCTCGTCGCCCGCGCACGCCTCCGCCAGAAATAGCTCACGGTTTTCCGGCGTCACGTCGAGCGCCGTCTGGAAAACCGTTTCGACACGCCGCCAGAGTTCGGGCGTCATGATCATCCCACCGGCGGAGATAGGGATTCGTCGCCGGACTCAACCCTTGGTGAGTCCGGCGGCCGTCGCGGGGCGCGGCGTCGCCGGCGGCGAATAATTGCGCCGCAAGTGTTCGCCCCGAGGCACGAAGTTGAAACTATCTCCTGCCGGTTATCGCGTAAAAGAGGGTGGGGGGCGGATCAGCCCCCCACAACCCGAGACATCGGCGGGGAGGTGAGTTAAGTCTCGTTCCCCCGGCGAACCGTCCCCCACTGTGGGGACGTAACTTATCAAGGTGTACCGCGCGTTCGGCCCGGCGGCTCAGGCGGGTACGGGTTTTAAGTATGATTGCCCAAGTAATATCGCATTACCGCGTCCTGTCGCTGTTAGGCTCAGGCGGGATGGGCGCGGTGTATCTGGCGGAAGACACGGCGCTGCGCCGCAAGGTCGCCATCAAATTCCTCCTGCCGGAGGCGACGCTCGACGGGCGGGCGAAGGATCGCCTCATTAAAGAGGCGCGGACGGCCGCCACGCTCGATCACCCGAACATCTGTTCCATTTACGAGGTCGGTCAGGAGGGGGCCGACGCCTTCATCGTCATGCAATACGTCGAGGGTTGCACCCTCGACGTGCGCCTGCGGGGCGGGCCGCTCGGGCTGCGCGAATCGTTGCAGTTCGCCGAGCAGGTGGTGGACGCGCTCGCCGAGGCGCACGCGCGGGGGATCACGCACGGCGACGTGAAGCCCCAGAACATCATGATCACGCCGCGCGGTCAGGCCAAGTTGATGGATTTCGGCTTGGCGAAGGCGGGGCCGGGCGCGTTGCAGGTGAATAGTCTGGCGATCACGGCGAGCATGCCGGGCGGCCCGGAGAAGATCGTCGGCACTTTGCCCTACATGTCGCCCGAGCAGGCCCGCGGGGAGTCGCTCGACGCCCGCAGCGACATCTTCAGCTTCGGGGCCGTGCTCTACGAGATGCTGAGCGGGCAGATGCTGTTCGCCGCCGCGAGCGCCGGGGCGATCATTTCGGCCGTCCTCACGCGCGCGACACCTCCCCTCTCAAACTACGCGGCGGAAGTGCCGCCGGAGTTAGAGCGGATCATAGAAAAGGCGCTGGCTAAGGACAGGGAAGAGCGATATCAGAACGCAAAGCACCTGCTCGCCGATCTGCGGAGGCTTAACCGGCGGCTGGAAATCGAAGAGGAGTTGGGGCTGTCTCATCAGCACCCGTCGGGAAACGGCGCGACGGCACGTTACGGCACGCAAGCCGGGTCTCTCGCCGTAACTCTTGCGGAGAGGCTCAGCGCGGCGGGGCGATCTAACGGCAGCAAAGGTGGGGGAACTGTCGCCCAAGCTTTGACGGGTAAGGGCGCTCGACGTAAGCGGGTCGCCGCGGCGGCTTCGGTCGCACTCGTATTGGCTTGCGCGGCCGCCTTCCACTACCTGAAGCAGACGCCGCCCCTGACGCAGCGCGACACCGTCCTCCTGACCGACTTCGAGAACACGACCGCGGACGCGGTGTTCGACGGGGCGCTCAGGCGCGCGCTGGCGGTGCAACTGGAGCAGTCGCCTTTCCTCCACGTCTTCCCCGAGGAGCGCGCCCGCGAGACGCTTCGCTACATGGAGCGGTCGCCCGGCGAGCGCGTGACGCGCGAAGTCGGCCGGGACATCTGCCGCCGCCACGGCCTCAAGGCGCTGATCGCGGGCTCCATCTCCAGCCTCGGCAGCCATTACGTGATCGGGCTGGAGGCCGTGAACGCCGAGACGGGCGAAGTGATCGCCCGCCAGCACGCGGAAGTCGAAAGTAAGGAGCAGGTGTTGAGGGCGCTCGGCCGGGCGGCGTCGAAAGTCCGGGAGGAGCTGGGGGAGTCGCTGCCCTCGATTCGGCAGTACGACGCGCCGATAGAGCAGGCCACCACCTCCTCGCTCGAAGCGTTGAAGGCCTTCTCGCTCGGGCACGAGCAGCACAGCCGCGGCAACGACTTTGAAGCCATCCCGCTCTTAAAGCGCGCGGTTGAGCTTGACCCCGATTTCGCCTTGGCCTACGCCGAGCTGTCGCTGGCCTACAGAAACACCCAGCAGATCGGGCCGGCGGCCGAGTACGCGAAAAAGGCTTACGCGCTGGCGCACCGGGTGAGCGCGCGCGAGAAGTTCGAGATTTCGGCCCGCTACTACGAGTACGCGACCGGGGAGCTGGATAAGCTTACCGAGGTCGCGGAGTTGTGGAAACAGACCTACCCGTCCGACGCGATACCGCACAACCTGCTCGCCCTCAGTCACCACGCCACCGGCCGGCACGAGAAGGTCTTGGAGGCGACGCGAGAAGCCATACGGCTCGATCCGAAGTTTTACGGCGCGTACGCCAACAGGGCGACCGCGTACGTGCGCCTCGGCCATTTCAGGGAAGCGGGTGAGGTCGTGGGGCAGGCCTTCGCACAGGGCCTCGACGGCACCTTCTTCCACTATCACCTCTACGCGCTCGCTTTCATCGGCGGCGACGCGGAAGGGATGAGGCGGCAAATCGACTGGGCGAGCGGAAGCCACGACGCGGCCCAAGCCTTCGGGTGGCAGGCCGAAGCGGCGGCCTACGCGGGGAGGCTGCGCCGCGCGGAGGAACTCTACCGGCAGGGGATCGAACTCGCACGTCCCCGCCGGGCGGAGACCGGGGCAAGGCTCGCGGCGAATCAGGCGCTGAGGAGTGCGGCCGTCGGCGACTGCCGCCGGGTGAGGGATAACGTCGCAGAGGCACTCGCCTTAGCGCGCGGCAACTTCTCGCTGACGCGCGGGGCGCTCGCCCTCGCCCTGTGCGGGGAAGTCGCGCAGGCCCAATCCCTCGCCGGCCAACTATCCGGCGAAAACCCGAACGACACCGTGCTGAACGCCATCTGGCTCCCCGTCATTCGGGCCGCCGTCGAACTCCGCAAAGACAACGTGGGCGGCGCGCTCAGGCTGCTTCAGGGCGTGCGCCCGTACGAGGCGGCCGGTTCTTTCTGGCCGAATTACATCCGGGGCTTGGCGGCCCTCAGGCTAAAGGCGTGGCCGGAGGCGGAGTCGGAGTTTCGGAAGGTGCTGGAGCATCGCGGCTGGGATCCAACCTCGCCCCTGTACCCTTTGGCACACCTCGGCTTGGCGCGCGCCTCGGCGCTCGGGGGAGACGCCGCCGCCGGCCGGAAGGCGTATCAGGAGTTCTTCACCCTGTGGAACGATGCGGATCCGGATGTCCCGATTCTCCGGGAGGCGAAGAAAGAGTACGCACGACTTTAACCGAAACTGTCGCGGGAGGCTCCCTGCTGACTGAGGGTTGGGCCGAGTCGCAGGCGCACGAAGTGCTCGGAGGTCGGCACGCGCGCCGGCCCAAAAGCCCGCCGCGATCTTCACGAAACCGGCCGTGAAAGCAGATAGTGCCTAACTCCAATTAGACGCCCTGATAGGCGTCTTGTTTTACGCCCACTTCGCCGCCTAAGCTGCCGCATGGTTGAAAATCCCGCTGACTTTCTCGGCATTGTCGGGGTTAGGTTGCCTTCAGGCGGAAGATATTAGACGGCCCGGAGTGTCGCCCGCCTGCCGCGGCGCGCTGAGAGGGAGGTGCTGACGCGCGCGTGAAGTCGTCCGCGCAAAAGCGGAAGGGCGCGCTGGCCTTGGGGGCCGCGCGCCCTTTCCTGTTTCGGTTACTGTCCTCACCCCAGCAACCGATGGGCGGAAGGATTCACCAACCGCCCGGATGCTGCGATACTAGCCGAAATATCGGCGAGGCGCAACCGCTTTTATGTGAGGCGGATGGCGGGGCCGCGACAGTGACTTGCGGCTGACCGCCCGTAGCCGGGGTGGTGCGTCATTCTAGACTGCCGCCGCCGCCTTAGCAAGGAATTTGCACGGCCGCCCATCCCGCGCGCTTAGAGACGTTTGTGTGCGGCCCGGCGACGACCCGTCCGTCTAGCGTGACGAGGCGGGCGTGATCTCTGCGGGTCGGGCGGCGCGATTAGCGGCTCACCGAAGAATTGTTCCGGCTCAGAAATCGAGCCTCACCCCCAGCCTGACCGTCCGCTGGCGCAACGTGCGCGTCGGCGCGAGGAAGGAGTCGAGGAACGCCTCGCGCTGGGCGGGCGTCGCGCCGGGGCCGAGCGCGTTGAAGTTGATGAACTCCGCGCCAAAGGCGAAGACCGTGGCGTTGAGCAGGTTGCCGATCTCGACGGCGGGCCGCAGGCGGGCGCTCCGCGTGAGGGGGAAGTCGCGCGCGAGGCTGAGGTCGAAGGTGAAGAGTCCGGGGCCGCGGCCGGCGTTGCGCGGGAGGTTGCCGGCGCGGCCGATGGCGGGGAGCGAGAAGGCGGAGGCGAGTGCCGGGTCGGGGGCGGAGCCAGGGCTGCGCCAGCGGATGCGCGACAGTTCGCCCGTGAAGGCGGGCCGGTCGTTCGACACGTCGTCGAGGTTGCGGTCAGTGCCGCCGAGCGAGACGTTGAAGGGCGCGCCCGAAGCCGCGCGCAGGATCGCGGCGAGGCGCAGGCGGCCGAGCGCGCGGGGCAGGTCGAGCGTGCCGGAGAGCGCGAAGCGGTGACGGCGGTCGAGGAGGCTGCGCGCGCGCTCCGAGCGGAAGTCGCCGACGCGGAGCGCGCTCGAAGTGTTGACGACGCCGTCGTCGATGAGGCGCGAGAGCGTGTAGCCGGCGCGGGCTGAGAGCGCGAGGCCGTGCGCGCGGGCGAGCCGCGTGCGCGCTTCGAGGGTCAGGCCGTGGTAGAAGCTGTTGCCGACGGACGCGAGCTGTTCGATCTGGCGGCGCGAGGGATCGGGCCGCAGGTGGGCGAGCGCGGCGAGGGCGGCTTCGAGCGCGGTCGAAGAACTCACGCCGCCCAGATTGAAGACTGAAACCGGGACGCCGAACTCGACCAGACGGACGACCGCGTCGGCGTTCGCCGCCGACGGCGGGACGAGCGCGAAGCGGACGAGGTCGCCGGCCGACTGCGCGTCGTAGAGCGGGCGCGTGCCGGCCGCGTCGCGGAGGTTCGGGAAGTCGCGCGAGAGCAGGTAGGCGGTGAAGTCCGCGTAGCCGGCGGGCAGGCGCGGGGCGTTGGCGTTGAACTCGCGCCAGAGGCGCGACCCGCGGTTGAAGGTGTAGTTGGCCTCGACGGCGACGCCGCGCGCGATCTGGCGCTCGAAGCCGGCGTTGAACTGGTAGCTTTCCGGGACGCGCAGCGCGGGGTCGAGGCGGCGCGTGAAGTCCGTCTGCCGGAAGGCGAATTGGCGGACGAGCGGCGAGTCGGCGGCGAGCGTTTCGGGGAAACGAAGGTTTGACGCGATGAAGGCGCGGCGCTGCGAGTCGCTCATCGCGCGGCCGGTCGCGGGATCGCGCAGCGCGTCGGTGTCGAAGACGAGCCGGCTCTGGCCGAGCGTGAAGTCGTCGACGGTGCGCAGCAGGACGCGGTTGTAGAACAGTCCCGCGCCGAGTCGGAGGACGGTCTTGCCCGTGCCGAAAGGATCGTAGGCGAGCGCGAGGCGCGGGCCGAAGTTGTCGCGGTCGCGCAGGATGGTCTCGCGCTCGTAGCGCAGGCCGGCGGTGAGCGTGAGGTCGGGCAGCGCGCGCCATTCGTGCTGCGCGAAGACGGCGGCGTAAGTGTTGCGCTGTAGGGATTCGGTCTGGAAGCGTTGGCGGAAGCGGCCGGGCGTGTCGGCGAGGAAGTCGCCCGCGCTCGTGAAGTTGAAAGTGCCGGTCGAGTCCGCGAGATCAACGAAGACGGAGCGGACGCGCATCAGGTCGAGGCCCACCTTGACGGCGTGCGCGCCGCCGAGGACGGCGAGCGTGTTTTGTAGTTGCCAGCGCGTCTCGCGGCGGTCGCTCGCGCCGGAGTTTGACGAGCCGGCGACGAGTGTGCCGGAGCGGTCGAGGGTCTCGTCGGCGGCGAGCGGATCGTCGAGGTCGATGAGGACGACGGGCCTCGCCGCGCCGCCGGCTTTGAGCGCGGGCGCGAGGCGCGAGACCTGCGCGCGGAGCTGGTTGACGGCGCGGGGCGAGAGGACGAAGTTGTCGGTGTAGGCGAGGGCGTCCGAGTCGCGCGTGCGGCCTTGCAGGGAGTCGGCGAGGCGCGAGCCGCCGCCGAACTGGCGGAGGTTTTTGAGCCGCCCCGACTGGACGAGCGCGGTGGCGTTGTGCGCGGGCGAGAAGTTGTGATCGAGGCGGAGGGTGAGCGCGCGGCGTCGCTGCGGGGTGGAGACTTGGGCCGTGAAGGGGGCGAGCTCGGCGGGCGCGTTGGGCGCGGTCGCCTCCGGCTCGAAGCGGCGGCCGGCGAGCGTGGTCGGGCGCGGGAGCGGGAAGCGCGGGTTGCGGGCGACGGGGACGAGCGTGTCGATCAGGGTCGAGTCGAGCGCGGTGTCGAGTTCGTAGGCGACGAAGAAGAAGGTGCTCGCGGCGTCGCCCGTCATTCTCTCGCCCGCCGGTGTGTCGCTCGCGGGTGCGTCGTCCTTAGTTGCCGGGTTGCCGTTCGTAGTTGCGTCGGCTTTGTTCGGGTCGCGGCGCGTGCCGGCGAGTTTGCGTAGCGGGGCGGGGCCGCCGAGGGTGAAGCCGGCGGCGTGCTGCTGGAGCGGGAGGCGGGGGAGGCCGCGGGCGTTGTTGAAGAAGGTGTTGGCGTCGAGCGATTCGTCGCGGAAGAAGTGGAAGAGGCGGCCGCGCAAATCCTTCGAGCCGGAGCGCGTGCGGAGGTTGACGCGCCCGCCGGAGGCGCGGCCGTACTCGGCGGAGAACTGGTTGGTGACGACTTGGACTTCCTCAATCGCTTCCGCCGACGGCTGGAAGCGTTCGCGCGCGGCGCGGTCGTCGTTGTTGTCGAGGCCGTCGGTGGTGATGTTGTTCGAGTAGGCCGCGCCGCCCGCGAGCGCGAACGAGCCGGCCTCCTCGGGCGTCTGCGCGCGGCGCGCGGCCGAGCGGGACTGCGGGTCGCGGTCTTCGGCCGCGTCGCGCGTGGTGAGCGGCTCCTCGGTCACGTTGGGGAGTAGCAGCACGAGGTCGAGCGGCGCGCGCGAGGGCAAAGGCAGTTCTTCGATCTCGCGGCGCGTGAGCGTGCCGCCGGTGACGGTGCGCGCCGTGTCGATGCGCGCGTCTTCGTTCGCGGCCGTGACGGTCTGCTCGGCCGCGACTCCCGCGGGCCGCAGCGTGAAGTCGAGCCGCAGGC
>DATCVD010000809.1:0-6218 GCA_036567125.1 Pyrinomonadaceae bacterium
CGCCGCGTCGATGCTCGCGGCGAGGCCGGCCACCGTCGGCGACGCGAACAGGCTCTGGAGCTGAACCTCCACGCGGAGCATCTCGCGGACGCGCGCGATCACCTGCGCGGCCAGGAGCGAGTGGCCGCCCAGCTCGAAGAAGTTGTCTTCCCTGCCCACCTGCGCCTGCCCGAGCACGGCCCCCCAGATGGCGGCCACCTCCGCTTCGGTCGCCGTCCGCGGCGCGACGTAATCTCGCCTGGTGCTCGCGGCCACCTCCAGCGGCGAGGGCAGCGCCCGGAGGTCGATCTTCCCGTTCAGCGTGAGCGGCAGTTTCCTGAGGTGCACGAGCAGGCCGGGGATCGTCTCCTCGATGACGGACTCGGAGAGGAAGGCGCGCAGCTCGGCCGGCTCGATCTCTTTGCGCGACACGTAGTAGCCGACGAGCACGTCCTGCCCGCCCGGCCCCTCGCGCACCGCCACGACGCTGTCGCGCACCTGCGGGTGGGCGTTGAGCGCGCACCGTACCTCGTCGAGCTCGACGCGGTAGCCGTGGTATTTCACCTGCGAGTCGCGCCGGCCGAGGTACTCAAGGCGGCCGTCGCCGAGCCGGCGCGCGAGGTCGCCCGTCCGGTACATCCGCCGCCCCGGCGCGAAGGGGTTGTCGACGAATCGCTCGCCCGTCAGGTCGTCGCGGTTGAGGTAGCCGGCCGCCAGCCCGTCGCCCGCAATGTAGAGTTCGCCGACGACGTTCTCCGGCACCGGCGCGAGGCGCTCGTCGAGGACGTAGATTTCGACGTTGGCCGCCGGCCCCCCGATGGGGACTGCGGGGCGCTGGTCACGCGCGGGGTCGAAGCGGTGGATCATGCAGCCGACGGTCGCCTCCGTCGGCCCGTACTCGTTGAAGACCTCCACGTCGCCGCCGAAACTCTCCACGACGCGGCGCGCCAGCCCCGTCGCGAACGACTCGCCGCCGACGATGAGCCGCCGCACGCGGCTGCCGCGGTGGTCTTCGCCCTCGACGAGCGCGAGGTGGCTCGGCGTCAGCTTCAGCACGCCGACCTCGCCGCCGCGCAGAATCTCCCGCAGCGGCGGCTCCCGCTCGTCGCGGCCGTAGACGACGACGCGGTTGCCGGTGACGAGGGGCGTGAAGACGGAGGTGACGGTGAGGTCGAAGGCGAGCGACGAGTAGAGCGCGAAGTCGAGCGCCTCGCCGCGCAGGTAAACGTCCTTCGCCCACCAGACGTAATTGACGAGCGCGCGGTGCTGAATCTTCACCCCCTTGGGCTTGCCGGTCGAGCCGGAGGTGTAGATGACGTAGGCTAGGTCGTCGGCCGTCGCGCCGCCGTCGAAGCGCGGCTCGCCCCCGCGCCGCTCCGCCTCCGGCCAGTCCGCGTCGAGGCAGACGACCGTCGTCGCGGCGACTTCGGGTAGCGCGTCGCGCAGTCGCGATTCGGTCAGCAGGAGTTTGACGCCGCCGTCTTCGAGCATGAACTTCAGGCGGGCCTTCGGGTGCGCGGGATCGAAGGGCACGTAGGCCGCGCCCGCCTTAAGCACCGCGAGCAGGGCGACGACCGTCTCGGCCGTGTGCGACAGGTGGAGGCCGACGAGCGCGCCGGGCGCGGCCCCGAGTCGAGACAGGCGGCGGGCGAGGAGGTCGGCGCGCTCGTCCAGCTCGCGGTAGGTGAGGCGGCGTTCGCCGAAGGCGACGGCGACGGCCGCGGGCGTGCGCCCGGCCTGCTCCTCGAAGAGCCGGTGGATGGTCTGCCGCTCCGGGTACGCGCGCCGGGTGTCGTTGAACTCGTAGAGCTGCGCCCGCCTCTCATCAGGCGACAGCAGCTCGACCTCCGCGACCGTCCGCTCCGGCTCGCTCACGACCGCCCGCAGGGCGCGCCGGAAGTGTTCGCAGAACACCTCGACCGTGCGACGCTCGAACAGGCCGGGGTCGTATTCGACTGCGCCGCGCAGCCCGCCGCCCTCGCGCGTGAAGAGGACGACCGCGTCGGCGCGCAGGTGGCGGACGTTCTCGCGGTCGTTGATGCTGTCGAGGACGAGCAGCACGTCGAAGAGCGGCGCGCGGTTGGCGGCGCGGTCGGCACCGAGGAGTTCGAGGATACGCTCGAAGGGGTACTTCTGGTGCGCGTAGGCTTCGGCGAGCGTGCGCTTCACGTCGAGGAGCAGTTGCTTCAAAGTCTGCCCGCCGCCGACGCGGCTGCGCAGCGCCAAGACCCTGTTGAGCGACGACACCTCGCGGTAGCGCTCGTGAATCGCCGTCCCGACGATCACGTCCTCCTCGCCCGTGTACCTGTGCAGGCACACCTTGAGCGCCGCGAGCAGGGCCGTGAAGATGAGCGTCTCGCCCCCCGCGCAGACGCGCAGCAGCAGCTCGACGTCCTCGCCCGGCAGCGCGAGTTCGACCGACGCCCGCGCACCCTGTGCGTGCGCGGGCGGCCGCGCGCGGTCGAGCGGCAGGCCGGCCGAGGCGTGCGGGGCGGCCAGCTTCTCAAGCCAGTAGTCCCGGCCCGCGCCGAGCTTCTCGTCGAGGAGTTTCGAGTTGGCACTCATCGCCTGTTGTCGCTCTCGTGCCCGGCCGCGCCCGCCCGCCGGGCGGCACGCCTCTAGGTTCTGATGGCCGCCGTCATGTGGCGGAGGTACTCATCGCTCATGGCCCGCCGGCGCGGCTCCGGCACGTAGGCGATGCCGAGCGCCAGCAGCTTGTGCGCCCACTGCATCAACTCCTTGAACCGCTCCGGCGTGTAGCCGCGGCCGAGGAGGTAGGGGATCGTCCAGAAGTCGAAAGACCACTGCGGCAGCCAGGTGGAGTCCTGCACCTCAAGGAAGGCCCGGTCGATGTGATCCATCGCTTCGAGGCTGCTCATCGTCGCGTGCTCCCAGACGAAGCCCTCGCCGGTGATGCCGTACTTCTCGCGCTGGTTCTCGACGGGCGTGCCCGGCTCGCAGTACCAGAGCTGCGCGCGCCAGTAGTCGGGCTTCGAGTCCTTGATGAAGTCGACGGTCTCGCGCACGGTCTCGTCGGTTTCGCCGGGGAAGCCCATGATGAGCGAGGCGAAGGTGATGACGCCGTGGCGGTGCAGCATCTCGATGCCGCGCGCGTACTTCTCGATGGTGGCCGCCTTGTTCATGTTCTGGAGGATGGTCGGCGAGCCCGACTCGATGCCGAGGAAGACGCCCTTGCAGCCGCTGCGGGCGAGCAGCTCGACCGCCTCCTCGTCCGAGTTGCTACAGCGGAAGTAGGAGAACCAGTTGAAGCCGTAGTCCTTCTCGATCATCAGCCGGCAGATCTCCTTGAAGCGCGGGAGCGGGACGTTGAAGGTGTCGTCGATGAAGACGACGTTCTTGACGTAGCCGAGGTCGCGCATCGAGTCGAGTTCGCGCTCGACCGTCTCTAGGCTCGCCAGCGAGAGCTTGCCGGCGCGCGTCGGGTAGTTGCAGAAGGAGCAGCTGAAGGCGCAGCTGCGGGCCGTGCGCGTCTGGAGCGTCGCGCCGAGGTCGGCGTCGCCGAAGCTGCGCCAGTCGATGAAGTTCTCGTCGAGGGCGTTGGCCTCGGCAATCGGCATCGTGCGGTGGAGGCGGCCGTCGCGCTTGTAGATGAGGTTGGGCACCTTGCCGATGTCGCCGCCGTCGCGCAGGCACTCGACGACGAGCGAGAGCGTGTGCTCGCCCTGCGACTCGACGACGTAGATGTCCGCGCCGATGTCTTCGAGCGCCGCGGCCGACTCCTGCTGGTGGTAGTTCCTGACGTGGTTGGAGACGAGCGGGCCGCCGACGACGATTCGGGTGTCGGGGCTCCGCCCGCGGATGAATTTGACCATCTCGTTGACGGGGTGGTTCATCACGTAGAAGGTGGTCGTGATGGCGACGCAGTGCACGCCGTCGCGCAGGTACTCGGCCAGCCTCTCCTTCTCGTACTGGAAGAGGTTGACGTAGCGCGTCCGGTAGCCGCGCTTTTGCAGGTAGTGGGTCAGGTAGGCGGCCGCGAGGTTCGGGATGTCGCACGACTTCAACTCCTCGGCCGGCTCACGCGCGCGCGCGCCAGCGAGCGACGCGACGTGGTTGAGCAGCCCGATGTAGTTCAGCTTACGGCCGCCCACCTCGACGAAGCTGAACTTCAGATCGCGGTACGCCTCCGACTCCTCGCCGTACTTGCGTAGCAAGCCCTCGTACTCCTCGAAAGGGGTCTCGTTGTACCCGATGACGACACAATCCAGAGACTTCCCGGCCATCGCCCACCTCCTAACTCTTCCGGCTCACGCCCTCGCGCGCCGCGTGCGGCGCGGCCGACGCCGCCGCGCCCGCCCTAAAATGAGAAGCCTTCGTCGAGTTCCCGTATGTCGGTGGAGCCTCTGAGCAGAAGGTTCTCCTCCTCGGAGAGAATCTCCAGTTCGCTCAGCCGCGCGTCGGGCTGCGAGGCGGCGGCGCGCAGGAGGTTGCCGAAGTGTTGCAGCATCCGCGCGACGGTCGTGGCGCGGAAGAGATCGGTGCTGTATTCGAGCGATCCGGTGAGGCCGTGCTCGCCGTCCCACATGTTGAGGACGAGGTCGAACTTCGCCGTCTCGCAGTCGACTTCGAGCGGGCGGGCGGCGAGGCCCGGCAGTTCGAGCGGCGTGGTCGGCGCGTTCTGGAGGGTGAAGACCACCTGGAAGAGGGGCGTGTGGCCGAGCCCGCGCCGGGGCCGCATCACCTCGACCAGCTTCTCGAAGGGCACGTCCTGGTTGGAGTAGGCTCCGAGCGTCACCTCGCGGACGCGGCCCAACAGCTCGCGGAAGGTCGGGTCGCCGGAGAGGTCTGTGCGCAGCACCAGCATGTTGGAGAAGAAGCCGATGAGCCCTTCGATCTCGACGCGGTGGCGGTTGGCGATGTCGGAGCCGACGACGATGTCCTGCTGCCCGGTGTAGCGGTGGAGCAGGGTCTGGAAGGCGGCGAGCAGCGTCATGTAGAGCGTCGCGCCCTCGCGGCGGCTCAGCGACTTGAGCGACTCGGTGAGCGCGAGCGGGAGCGTCAGGGGCTGGCGCGCGCCGCGCCACGTCCGCACGGCGGGGCGCGGGAAGTCGGCCGCCAGCTCCAGCACTTCGGGGGCCGCGGCGAGCTGCCGCTCCCAGTAGGCGTGCTGCGCCTGCATCACTTCGAGCTTCGCCCACTGCCGCTGCCAGTGTGCGAAGTCGGCGTATTGCACGGGCAGCTCGGCGAGCGGCGAAGGCCGCCCTTCCGCGTATGCGCCGTAGAGCGCCGTCTGCTCGCGGATGAGCACGCCGACCGACCAGCCGTCCGAGACGATGTGGTGCATGACGACGACGGCGACGTGCTCCTCGTCGGCGAGGCGGATGAGGCTCGCGCGCAGCAGCGGCCCCGCCGCGAGGTCGAACGGGCGCTTCACCTCGGCCTTGACGAGTCGCAGCGCCTGCGCCTCGCGCTCGTCGGCGGGCAGCGCGCGGAGGTCTGTGACCGGCATGACGAAGGGCGAGGGCGCGTCGATGATCTGCACGGGGCTCGCCCCCTGCGTCGCTAGGCGCGTGCGTAGCGCCTCGTGGCGGCGGGCTATCTCGCCGAGGCTCTGTTCGAGCGCGGGGACGCTGAGGCGGCCCTTCAGGCGCACGGCCGAAGGGACGTTGTAGACGGCGCTGCCCGGCTCCAACTGGTCGAAGAACCAGAGGCGATGCTGCGCGAAGGAGGGCACGAGCTCGCGGTCGCGCGCGACGGGCAGCACGGGCAGGGCCGTGGCCGCCTGCGCGCTGCGCTGCGCCTCCTCGACCCGCTCCGCAATCCCGGCCACCGTGGGCGACTCGAACAGGGCGCGCAGCGGCAGCTCCTTCAGGCGGAAGGTGTCGCGCACGCGCGAGACGAGCTGCGTCGCTAGGAGCGAGTGGCCGCCCAGCTCGAAGAAGTTGTCGTGGATGCCGACGGGGCGGACGCCGAGCACCTGCGAGAACATGTCGGAGAGCACCTCCTCGACCGGCGTCCGGCCCAAGACCAACTGCTCGTCCAACCCTGGCCGGAGCTGTTCGGGCGGCGGCAGCGCGCGGCGATCCACCTTGCCGTTCTGCGTCAGCGGCATGGCGTCGAGCAGCACGAAGGCCGAGGGAATCATGTGGTCGGGCACGCTCTCCTGAAGCAGGTTGCGCAGTTGCGGGATGAGCTTGCGGTTGAATTTCCCCTGGAGCGGGTTGTTGGCGTAGTCGGCCCACGGGCCCGGGCGCGCCGGCGCGGCGGGCGCGAGGGCG
>DATCVD010000810.1:0-2056 GCA_036567125.1 Pyrinomonadaceae bacterium
AAACGCTGGACTAACGGAGCCGCCGCCTCCTGCGAGGCGGCCGGCATCCCAAAGGCCACGGTCAGAACGACCGCAACCCATTTCACGCGAGCATGCCCACCGGGTTCTCGAGGTTGTCCTTGATCGCCTGGAGAAGCTCTGCGCCGAGCGCGCCGTCGATCACTCGGTGATCGACCGAGAGCGTCACGGACATGATCGTGGCCACCTCGATCTGGTCGCTCGCGCCGATGACCGGCTTCTTGACCCCGGCGCCCACGGCGAGGATCGCGCCGTGTGGCGGGTTGATGACCGCGTCGAAGTTGTCGATCCCGAACATGCCCAAGTTGGAGATCGCGAAGCTCCCGCCCTGGTACTCGTGTGGGGCGAGCTTCTTGTTCCGAGCGCGAGCGGCGAGGTCCTTCATCTCGGCGGAAAGCGCAGACAGCGACTTGAGGTGCGCGTCCTTGAGGACGGGGGTGAAGAGCCCGCCCTCGATGGCGACGGCGACGGCCACGTCCGAGGGCTTGAGCTTCACGATCCGGTCGCCCGCCCAGATGGCGTTGGCGTCGCGGACGGGGTTGGCGTCGGCGGCGGGTTCACCACCGCGACGCCGCGCACCTGAATGTTGCCGCCGGTGAGGATGCCGCTGCGTGTATAGCTGCCGCTCGTGACGCTAAACGAATCGACGCCGCGGCCCGGCTCGTCGACGTCCGAGACCGTGATCTCGTACTGCTGCGGCGTGCCGTTGAACTCGCACTGGCCCGAAAACGTCGTGTTGACGCCATTCGAGACGTACGAGTCGGCGGTCAGGATTTTGATCCGGTCGTTGGAGTTGTGATCCTGAATGACGCCGTTGGCGTCGAGCGTGCCGTTGTTCTTCAACTGCGCGTTGAAGCCGAAGTGGACGCCCTTGTTGCCGCCGGCCTTTAGGATGTGGCCGCCGCCCGTCGTCTTGCCGTCGCCGTAGAACGACGCGTGCGCGTGGCCGACGGCCGCGACGGTCTCGGTGCCGTCGTGGATGTCGAGCGACATGCCGCCCGTCCCCGTGTTCGACGTGCCGTTGACGTTGGCCGCGTAGCTAAAGACGCCGGACACTTCGGCAGTGGCCTCGTCATCGACGGGAGACGAGCAGGTGCCCGTGGCCCCGCCCGAGATCACGTTCTTCGTTCCGGTGATGGCGTTGCCGCCGCCCGTGGGCGTGATCGTGAAGTTGGCTTGGTACGCGGTTACGTCTCCGTTCTGAAGGACGAAGTAGCCCGACTCACTGTAGGTGCCGCCGAACGGGCCGGCGGCGACGCCCGACACGGTGTAATTGACCGTGCCGTTCAACTGTGAGGAGTCGCACTGCGCGACAATGTCGAGCGAGTTGGGCGCGGTCGCGCCCGCCGGGTTCGCGTTCTCGCTAAACATCGTCTCGCCCGCGATGGTCTGCGTCTGGGACTTAACGGCGACGGCGACCGCCAGTGCGAGAGAGGTGGCGGCTAGGACGGAGCACACAACTAGACGTGAACTGGATTTCATTTCTAGGGAACCTCCAAGGTTGTAGAAGGAAATTGGACAGACGTGCCCCCGCGGACGCTCCCGCACGTCGCGTCAGCGGGCGGCGTTATGCCGACCGGATGGGGGAACGCGGCATTAGTGCAGCGGCCATGCACTATCGGAGTGCCGCAGGCTCCTCGCATGCGAGGAGTATTACAGGGGTTGCCGATAAGGATATGCAACCGCCCGATTTTGTCAACCCCCGGAAGAAATTAGTGCGGACTGGCGTTGATTCTCATCGTGAGGAATCCTCCTGAGGCTGCGCGCACAGACCGCCTCCTGAGTTGGCCGCCTGCGGGGTTTGTGCGCGCGAATTAACGTGAGAGTTAAGCGGCAGAGTGTAGCGGTCACTCGTGCGCTCCGGGCCGACGGGCAAGTCAACTATCGGAGTATAAAAAAAGGGGCTAGAGTAGTTAAAGCGGGTATTGGGTCAGCAACTTTAACAACTCAGCCTGCAAGTTTCTATTGCGGTTATTGAACCTGTACTCGCACTCCTTGAGGTGCAGGTAGAACGTATGCGCCGCCACGCCATGAAACT
>DATCVD010000811.1:0-2100 GCA_036567125.1 Pyrinomonadaceae bacterium
CGGGGCCGCGCCGCGCGCCTGCGTCGTGTGCGGCGGCACGTCCGCCGCCGCGCTCTACGAAGGCATCCTGCGCTGCGCGTCCTGCGGCCACGTCTTCGCGGACATGAGCCTGTCGGACGAGGAACTCTTCCGGCTCTACAACGAGGAGTTCTTCACCGGCGCGGAGTTCAGCGACTACGCCTCGGACGAGCGCTACTTCCGCAAAAACTTCGGGCTGCGGTTTAAGGAACTCCGCAAGTTCATCGACCCGGCGCGCCACCAACGCCTGCTTGAGATCGGCAGCGCCTACGGCTTCTTCCTCGACACCGTCAAACGGCATTTCGCGTCGGCCGAAGGCATCGACATCACCGACGCCGGCACCCTCCACGCGCGCGAGCGCCTCGGCCTGAACGTCGTGCAGGCCGACTTCCTCGCGCACGACTACGGCGCGCGCAAATTCGACGTGGTCTGCATGTGGGACACGATCGAGCACCTGCGCGAGCCGCAAGCGTACGTCGAAAAGATCGCCGCGCACACCGAACCGGGCGCGCTCTTTGCGCTCACGACCGGCGACATCGAGAGCCTGAACGCACGGCTGCGCGGCCGCAGTTGGCGTCTCATCCACCCGCCGACGCACCTGCACTACTTCTCGCCCGCGACGCTCGGCCGGATGCTCGGCGCGCACGGCTTCGAGGTCGTCTACAACCGCTACTGCGGCTTCTGGCGCAGCTTCGGCAACGTCGCCTACAACGTCCTCGTGCTCCGGCAGAACCGGCCCCGGCTGTTCGCGCCCGTCGAGCGCACGGGCCTCGCGCGCCTCGGCTTCTACCTCAACCTCTACGACATCATGTACGTCATCGCGCGCAAACGTTAGAATCGCGCCGGACTTTTCCAGCCCGCCGCGAAACAAACGGATGCACGAAGCGACGACGACGCACGACACGGGCACGGGCGAACGGAACGCGCGATCCGCGCCCTCCCTTCGCGCCGACGCGCTCCACGCCGCCGCGGTCGTCGCGGCTTACGCGGCCTTCGCCGCCCTCTTCTTCTCGCCCGTCATCTTCACCGACCTCCTGCTCGCGCCCGGCGACGGGATGATCTACTTCCTGCCGAACTTCTACGCGCGCAACTGGCCGTGGGACAACTCGCTCTGGGGCGGATACCCCGCCGTCGGCGACTCGCAGCTGATGACGTGGTACCCGCCCGCGCTACTGTTCCGCGCCCTCGGCTCGTGGCACGGCTTCGTCGTCTCCGCCTACGTGCTCGCGTGCTCCCTCGGTTACGGCTACGCCTACGCGCTGACGCGCTCGCGCCTCGCCGCGGCCGTCGCGGGCACGGCCTACGGCATGGGCGGCTTCGTCGTCGCGCACGCGGGCCACGCGGCGCTCGTCCACGCGGCCGCGTGGACGCCGGCCGTCGTCTGGTCGCTGGAGATGCTGCGCGAGAGGCGCGGCGGGCGGGCCCGCGCATTCTGGCTCGTCGCCGGCGCGCTCTCGGTCGCGTGCTCGGCGCTCGCGGGCCACCCGCAGATTTTCGCCTACACGCTGCTGCTCGCGCTCGCCTACGCGCTCGCGCGCGGCCTGCGACCGGGCGCGGCGCGCGAGCGTCTGAGCTACCTCGCGCTCTGCGCGCTCGTCGTCCTTCTGGGAACCGGGCTGGCGGCCGTGCAGCTCGTGCCGACGGCCGAGCTTGCGCGCCACAGCCCGCGCGCGTCGCTCAGCTTCCACGACTTCGTCTCCTACTCGCTGCCCTTGCGGCAACTGCCGATGCTCCTGTTCCCGTACCTGTTCGGCGGATCGCCCGACACGCTCTACGGCCGCGCCTACTTCGGCGCGTGGGGGTCGGAGGACGGCGGCTGGGGCGCGGGCGAACTCTCGGCTTACACGGGTCTGCTCCCGCCGATGCTCGCGGCGGTCGGCTTCCTGAAATCCCGCCGGCGCGCGCTCGCGTGGCTCTGGCTCGCCGTCGGCGCGACGGCGCTCCTGCTCGCGCTCGGCGACAAGACGCCGCTCGCGCAACTGACTTACCACCTGCCGGTCGTCAACAAGTTCCGCGTGCCCGCGCGCCACTTCATGGAGATGTCGCTGGCCGTCGCCGCGCTGGCCGCGCTCGGCGTCCGCG
>DATCVD010000812.1:0-10803 GCA_036567125.1 Pyrinomonadaceae bacterium
GTGAGCAGCGCGCCGCAGGGGACGCCGGTCGCGATGCAGACGCCGGGCGACTGCAAGCAGGATCAGTGCAACGGGGCGGGCGGTCGAGCTGCTGGGCGCGTGCCGGGGGAAGGTCGTGCTGATCGGCGTCGGCAAGTCGGGCCTCGTCGCGCGCAAGGTGGCGGCGACCCTGACGAGCACCGGCACGGTCGCGGTCTACCTGCACCCGTCCGACGGGCTGCACGGCGACCTCGGCATGGTCACGCCCGACGACGTGGCCGTGATCTTGAGCAACAGCGGCGAGACGGACGAGCTGACGGCCGTGCTGCCTTACCTGAAGCGGCGCGGCGTGCCGGTCGTCGCCGTCGTCGGCAAGTCGGATTCGACGCTCGCGCGCGCGGCCGCGGCCGTGCTC
This sequence comes from Pyrinomonadaceae bacterium, assembly GCA_036567125.1. Classification (GTDB taxonomy): domain Bacteria; phylum Acidobacteriota; class Blastocatellia; order Pyrinomonadales; family Pyrinomonadaceae; genus JAIVGV01. Next base: position 395 of record DATCVD010000812.1, read on the forward strand.
GACGCGGGGGTGTCCGAGGAGGCGTGCCCGTTCAACCTCGCGCCGACGGCGAGCACGACCGTCGCGCTCGCCGTCGGCGACGCGCTCGCCGTGACCCTGATGCAGCTGAAGGGACTGACGCCCGACGACTTCGCCTTCAACCACCCGGCCGGGCGCATCGGCAAGCGGCTCAACCTCCGCGTCGAAGACCTGATGCACGGCGGCGCGGAGAACCCGACCGTCGGCCCGGCCGAGTCGTGGCTCGAAGTCGTCCGCTCGATCACGCGCGGGGGCTTGGGCGCGGTCAACGTCGTCGGCGGAGACGGCCGCCTCGTCGGCGTCATCACGGACGGCGATCTGCGCCGCGCGGTCGAGCGCACCCGCCCGCAAGAGCTGTCGAACCTGAGGGCGGAGTCTTTCATGACGCGCGATCCCGTCACGGCCGCGCCCTCGGAGCTGGCCTACGACGCGCTGCGGCTGATGGAGGATCGGCCGTCGCAGATTTCCGTGCTGCCGGTCGTCGAGGCCGGCCGCTGCGTCGGCCTGCTCCGCCTCCACGACATCGTCCGCAGCGGCCTCTAAAGCATGATTCAAACTAAAGTCACCGAAACGGTCGTCGTCGGCGACGGGCAGCCGCTGTTGCTCATCGGCGGCCCCTGCGTGGTCGAGTCCGAAGAGTTTACCGTCCGCATGGCCGAGGAGATCGCGCGGGTGTGCGAGCGCCTGCGGGTCTCGTTCGTCTTCAAGTCGTCGTTCGACAAGGCGAACCGCACTTCGATCAACTCGTTCCGCGGCTCGTCGATGGAGGAGGGCTTGCGCATCCTTCGGCGCGTCAAGGAGCGCACGGGCGTCCCCGTGCTGACCGACATTCACGAGAGCTATCAGGCGGAGCCGGTGGCGGAGGTGGCGGACGTGCTGCAGATCCCCGCGTTCCTGTGCCGGCAGACCGATCTGCTCGCGGCCGCCGCGCGAACGGGCCGGTGCGTCAACGTCAAGAAGGGGCAGTTCGCCGCGCCGTGGGAGATGCGCCACGTCGTCGGGAAACTCGAAGCCGGCGGCGCGCGCAACATTCTGCTGACCGAGCGCGGCTCGTCGTTCGGCTACAACACGCTCGTCGTCGATTTCCGCTCGCTCCCGCAGATGCGCGCGCTCGGCTACCCCGTCGTCTTCGACGCCACGCACAGCGTGCAGATGCCGGGCGGCGCGGGCGACAAGTCGGGCGGGCAGCGCGAGTTCGTACCCTTCCTCGCGCGCGCCGCGGCGGCCGTCGGCTGCGACGCCGTCTTCATGGAGATTCACGAAGACCCGGACAACGCGCCCTCGGACGGGCCCAACATGCTCCCGCTCGCGCAACTCGAAGCCACACTCGGCCAAGTGCTCGCCGTGCGCGCCGCGCTCGCCGGCCGCTGAAGCGCCGCCCCGCGCCGACCCCGTCAAAGGTTCGCGCGGCGGTAAAAAATTTGCGCCCCGCAAAAAATTGCGCCCCGCCCCGCTCCCATTCGTCGAGAATTCTCGCGTTGACTTTCTGAGACGGTGAGTCTCCGCGGCGGCCGGCCGCGCGCCCTTGAATCCGGCGCGCGCCCCCGTCCCGTAAATCACGCTGTAGATGTCAGGCGGCCCCCGGTCGCAAGTCGGCGGGAGCCGGCTGGGCGAACGCGACGCGAATGGTTCCGGGGATTTTTATTTGACAGGCGGGCGGTATTTGGAGTACAACATCGCGCGCTATTACGGAAGCCCCAAGTTGACGCGTTGTCGTCCAGCTAGCAGAGGCATCCCTCGCTCGCCCGCTTCAAGGGGATCGGTTGGCCGCACCAGCAGAACCCCTGCTCACCGTAACGATTCAGGCGGAACCCCCGCTTGCCCTGAACCCACTAATGTAACTGACTCGCCGAGACTTTCGAGGAGATTAGAAATGACCAAGCTTCGTTTTACCATGCAGACCCTTGCCCTGTCCGTGTTTATGCTGGCGCTCGCCTCACTGGCCCAAGCTCAAGCGACCCGCACGTGGGTCTCCGGCGTCGGCGACGACGTGAACCCGTGCAGCCGCACGGCCCCCTGCAAGACGTGGGCCGGCGCGATCTCGAAGACGGCCGCGGGCGGCGAGATCGACGCCCTCGATCCGGGCGGCTTCGGCACCCTCACCATCAACAAATCGCTCACGGTTGACGGCACCGCGGGTCAGGGCTTCGGCAGCACCCTCAACAGCGGCGGCTTCAACGGCTTCGTGATCAACGACGCCTTGACCGCCTCGCCCGGCACGAGCAAGGTCGTCCTCCGCAACCTGTCGATCAACGGCGCGGGCACGACGCTCGGGGCCGACGGCATCAGGATCCTCCAAGCCCTGTCCGTCCTGATCGAAAACACCACCATCTCGAACGGAACCGGCGACGGCATCGACGTCAGCGAATCTAACGACATGCAGGTGACCGTCCGCAACACGCGCATCAACAACTTCACGAACGGCATCAGGGTGGGCACCAGCTCCGGCTTGGCGAAGATGACGATAGAAGGCGGCGGCATCTCCCACTGCACGAAAGGCATCCTCGCCAGCAGCCGCTCGCGCGTGACGGCCAAGGGCCTCACCATCTCGCACTGCACCACCGGCATCCACACCGAGGGGCAAACCGCCGGTAACGGCGGGGCCGAGGCGGTCGTGACGCTTGAGGACTCGCAGCTCGCCTTCATGTCCGGCAACGCCTTACAGGCGGGCGGCGGCCTCGCCGCGAGTTCGTCCATCATCCGCATCTCCAACAACATGGTGGTCAACAGCGGCGCAGCCGTCTCGATCCAAGCCAACGGCTCCGTGGACACGTGGGCTAACAACCGGTTCTCCGGTAACAGCGACAACACCTGTACCGGGTGCTCCGCCGCTCAGCCCTTCAGATAAACTCCGGCCCAATTCCTCCGGGCTAAAACCCCCGCCCGACTCTTCAGCGAGTCGGGCGGGGTTTTGATTTCCCCGGCGCGCGCTATTGGCGCGCGCCGGCCGGAGGAAATCGCCGGCCGGCCGAACCCGCGAGACGGCCCGAACCCCGCGCCGGGCCGCGCCACGCCCCCGGCCCGAGTCGGCTTTCCCCCGCCGTTTGTGCCGCTTGACTATCCTTCGGCCGCTGTCTAGACTCGCTTCTTTCTCCGCGGCATGTTCGTTTGCTTCTTGTGCACGGGCGGGCAGCGAGCCTGAGGGCAGGAACCTGAAATACAGTTCGCTCGACAAGTCAAAAGTTTAGTGAGCACGACCGTCAATAAAGCCACGAGCACGCTGGAGTCAGCCGACGCCACCGCCGACAAGCAGCCCGCACCAGCCGCCTCGCCGCCGCCGCGCGCACCGGCCCGGATCGATCTGCCGGAAGAACCACTGGTCACCATCCAGCCCGGCCGGTCGTGGAGCGCCTTCGACCTGCGCGAGCTGTGGGCCTACCGCGAGCTGCTCTACTTCCTGACGTGGCGCGATCTGAAAGTCCGCTACAAGCAGGCGGCGCTCGGGGTGGCGTGGGTCGTGATGCAGCCGCTCGCCTCGGCCGTCATCTTCACCGTCTTTCTGGGCCGGCTGGCGCGCGTCCCCTCGGGCGACCTCCCGTACCCGCTCTTCGTCTATTCGGGGCTGCTGCTGTGGACGTTCTTCGCGGGGGCCGTCTCGCAGAGCGGCAACAGCCTCGTCGGCAGCGCGCACCTGATCACGAAAGTCTACTTCCCGCGCCTGCTCATCCCGGCGGCGGCGGTCGGGGCGCGGCTGGTGGACTTCGCCATCGCCTTCGTCCTCCTCTTCGCGATGCTGGCCTACTACCGCGTGCCCCTCGGGTGGAGCGCTCTGGCGCTGCCCGTGCCGGTGGCGCTCTCCGCCCTGCTCGCGCTGGCCGTCGGGGCGTGGGCCTCGGCGCTCAACGTCAAGTACCGCGACGTGGGCGTGGCGCTGCCCGTCCTCGTCCAGCTCTGGATGTTCGCGTCGCCGGTCGTGTACCCGTCGGCGCTCGTCCCCGCCGAGTGGCGGCGGCTCTACGCCCTGAACCCGCTCGTCGGGATCGTCGAGTGCTTCCGCTCCGCCCTGTTCGGCCTCCCGTTCGACTGGGCGTCGCTCGCCGTCTCCGCCGCCATCACACTGGCCTCCCTCGTCGGCGCCGCCGTCGTCTTCCGGCGCATGGAGAGGGGCTTCGCCGACGTGGTTTAAGGGCAGCCGCATGAAGCCGATCATCCGCGTCGAGAACCTCGCCAAACAGTACCGCCTCGGCGCGCGGCAGGCGTCCTACGTCACGCTGCGCGACTCGCTGGCGCGCGCCGCCCGCGCGCCGCTCGTCTCTGAATTGCAGCTTCTGCCGCTTCTGCTTCTCGCCGACAACCTCCGCGCGCGGCGCGCGCGTCCGGCCTTCGAGGAACGGCGGCGCGAACGGCCGCGCGCTCGTGTAAACGCCAATGTCGTCGAGCTTCTTCGCCAGCCCCGGCGGGACGGCGACGCGGCGGCGCGCGTTCGCGGTCTGCAACGCCGCCTGCCGCAACTGCGCTACCGAGAACGGCTCAAGCACGGGCCGCGTCTCTCCGAGCCGGCGCGGATAGGCGGAGACTATCACGTCTTCGTCAATCGCCCCGTGGAAGTGCTCGGCGGCGACGACCGTCACCGCCCCCGGCACGCCGAGGTTCAAGACCTGCTGCGGCGCGGCGTGGCCGCCGTCGTAGTAGTGCGGCTGCCAGTTCGCGTCGTAGTACGTCGTGCTGTAAGGATCGCCGGGCGCGAGCGGAACCCAAGCGATCTGGTTCGCCCCGTCGAGCGGCATGAACGCGACGAGGGCGGGCGAGTAGGCGGGCCGGGTGTTCGCGGCGTCGGGAACCCAGTACCAGCGGTCGTTGACGTTCGCCCAGCGGCCGTAGTGGTACGGCGCGTAGCCCCACGGCTCGTTCGACACCCACGTCAGGCCGTGGGTGTCGTCCAACGACCAGTAGCCGTCGCGGTACGGCGCCCACCCGGCGTCAACGTCCGGCTGCCAGAGCGTGCCGTAGCCGCCCACGTCCTGCCAACTGCCGTAGCGGTCGAGTTCCCACACGCCCGGAACCGAGTCGTTCACGTACTGGTAGCTCGCGTAGCGGTTGTACGGGTCGTAGTGGGAAGGATCGTTCAGGTACGCGTCGTAGTCGCGGTAGCGGCCGTCGTAAAGATCGGGATACTGGTAGCCGTAGTAGTCGTCCAGCAACCCGCCCGCGTAGTCGGGGCTGAGGCGCGAGAGCGCGATGTCGGCGGCGGTCTGGCCCAGCAGGGTCAGCATCTCGCCCTTGCCGATCTGGCCGCTGCCGGCGAGGCCGACCACCTGCGCGAGGCCGCTCAGCACCGACACCCACGCGCTGCCGTCGTCGTTCAGGCCGACTTCATAAAAGCCCGGCTCGCGCAGCTCGAACGCGCCGCGCGGCGTGGCGACTTCGTACAGCTCGCCGGGGCGGAGCGCGCCGAGGTTGAAGACGGCCGAGCCGTCGCGGAGCGCCAACTGCGTCCGCTCGTCGGAGAGCGACAGCACGTCAATCGCGGTGTCGGGATCGAGCCGCGCGAAGTTGCGGCCCGTGAAGGCGACGGAGGCCGTCGAGTCGTCGCGCGCGTAGATGCGGTCGCCCGCGGTGATGGGCGCGTTGGGCGTCAACTCCTCCCACCGCTCGTCCTGCTGCACCTCCGCCTGATTGGCGGTCAGGCCGCGGTAGAGTCCGACCTCGCCGTCGACGCGCTCGACGCGCGCGGCGCGCGGCACGCTCAGCGCCTCCGCCTTCGGCTCATCCCTCAGCCACAGCGCCGCCGCGCCCCAGCCGAGCAGCCCGAAAACGGCCGCGATGATCATCAAGTGGGGCCACGTCCTAGACCTGTTCATAAACACTCTCCCCCTAACATCTCCGTGCCCGTCTGAGCGTTTCCCCTGTACTCCGTCGCAATCACCGTGCCGACACGCCAACAACACGGGAGAAACTTTAAGGGCCACTACTCGCGCGGTTTACGCCGCGGGGAGATTGCGGGCGGATTGCGCCGAGATTGCATTACGTTTTGAAATCGCGCGCCCTTGAACGTTAAGGTGACGGCCGGCACGATATCGGGCACGGCGAAACGATGAACGCGGGGCGACGAACTGAAAGCGGAATTCAGAAGCCAGAAGGAAGACTCAAGGGTTTTCCTTCTGGCTTCTGGCTCCCGTTCTTTCGTTCAGCGCCCCGCGTTCCTACTTCGTCGTTTCGCCGTCAGCGCCGCTCGGCCAGCAGGCGGACGGGGAACGTCGCGCTCCTGCCGTTGCGCAAGACTTCGACGCGAACCACGTCGCCGACGTTGCGGCGGTCGAGCAGGCGCGTCAGGTCGTCGCCCGTCTTGACGCGCTCGCCGTCAATCGCCGTGATGATGTCGCCCAACGCGGCCACGTCTTCGTCGCCCGCGAGCACCATGCCCTTGAGGCCCGCCGCCTCGGCCGCCCCGCCGGGAACCACCTCGATGACGACGACGCCCTCGGCGACCGGCAGCTGCGCCTGACCGCGCAAGGATTGGACGCTGCGCGTGCGCACGCCCAAACGCGGGCGGTTGACGTAGCCGGCGCTGATGAGCTGCGGCACGACGCGCCGCGCGATCTGCACGGGCACGGCGAAGCCGACGCCGCTCGAAGCCCCGGTCGTCGAAAGTATCTGCGAGTTGATGCCGATCATGCGCCCGCGCGTGTCGAGCAGCGGCCCGCCGGAGTTGCCGGGGTTGATGGAGGCGTCGGTCTGGATCGCGCCTTCGATCTGCCGGCCGTTGCGCGCGCGGATCGGGCGCTGGAGGCCGCTGATGACGCCGGTCGTGAGCGTGCGGTCGAGGCCGAACGGGTTGCCGATGGCTAAGACTTTCTGGCCGACGACGAGCCGCTCGGAGTCGCCGAGCGGGATGACGGTCAGCTCGGCGGCCGGCGCGTCGATCTTGATGACGGCCAAATCGGTGTCCGGGTCGCGCCCGACGACCGTGGCCGGGTAGGTCTTCTCGCCGCCGAGGCTGACGGTCAGGTTCCGCGCGCTGGCGACGACGTGGTCGTTCGTCAGGATGTGGCCCCGCGTGTCGATGACCGAGCCGGAGCCGGTGCCCTCGCGGCCCTCCGACTCGAACGAGCCGAAGCGCGAGCGCGAAGACGTGATGAAGGCGACGCCCGGCGCGGCGGCGCGGTAGACCTCGATGTTGTTCTGCTCGTCGGTCGCGACCGACGGGTCTGTGATCGCCGCCGGCTCGGGCGCGGCCCCCGCCACCTGCCAGCGCGCCCCGGCGGCCTGCGCGAGCGTGAGAATGATTGCCGTGAAGACGGCCGACAGCAGGGCGATGCCTGCGACGCGGCGTGCCGAAACTTGGTACATCGACTTACTCCCCTCTGCTCGTAAAAACTTCCCGCCTGCCGAAAACGTCCGACGCCATCTCTTTAGATGCCGAAAAACGCCTCGCGCCATCCGGTTCACCGCCGCCTGATCAGGCCCCGCAGCTTCATCCGCGCCTTGTGGAGCTGCGACTTCGACGTGCCGACCGAGCAGCCGAGCGCGCGGGCGATCTCCGCGTGGTCGTAGCCTTCGATGTCGTGCAGGACGAAAACACTGCGGTAGCCCGGCGGCAGCTTCGCCACGGCCCGTTCGAGTGCGATGCGATCCACGACCGGCATCTGGTTCGGGTTCGCCGTGCCCACTTCGATCTGGACGGGCGCGTCGCCCTCCTCGGTCGCGTGCTCGGGCCGACTCTTGCGCCGGCGGAAGTGCATCAGGACTTGGTTGACCGTCATCCGGTGCAGCCACGTCGTAAAAGCCGACTCGCCGCGGAACGATCCGATCTTCCTGAAGAGCAGCACGAAGACTTCCTGCGTCAGGTCTTCGGCCTCGACCGGGTTCTGCGTCATCCGCAAGCACAAACTGTAAACGCGCCGGTGGTGCAGCCGGTACAGCTCCTCGAAGGCCGCCTCGTCGCCCTCGGCCGCGAGCCGCGCGAGTTCGTGATCGCTTTTGCGCGGCGCTTCCTCCGCCAACTCCGTCGTCGGCAGCGCGCCCGGCCAGATGTTCAACGCTTCCGTGTTAGTCATACAACCCTCTGTTCTAAACTCACCCGCCACAATCAACCGACCTCCCTCCGTCCGCCCACCGCCCGCCCGTCTTTACTCGAAGCGCAGCGCGTCGATCGGGTCGAGCGCGGCGGCCTTGCGCGCCGGGTAGTAGCCGAAGAAGACGCCGACGGCCGCCGAGAAGACCGCCGAGCCGATGATCGACGCGGTCGAAACCAGCGTCGGCCAGCCGAGCAGGACGGGGATCGCCAGCGACACGCCGAGGCCGAGCACGATGCCCGCCACGCCGCCCGTCAGGCTCAAGACAATCGACTCGATCAGGAACTGCGTCTTCACGGCTGAGCTACGCGCGCCGATGGCCATGCGGATGCCGATTTCCCGTGTCCTTTCGGTCACGGAAACGAGCATGATGTTCATGATCCCGATGCCGCCGACTAAGAGCGAGACGCCCGCGATGCAGCCGAGCAAAATCGTCATCGTGCTGTTCGTCTCGTTCGCCGCCTCGGCGACGTCCGACATGTTGCGCACCGTGAAATCGTTCGGCTCGTTCGGCGTCAGCTTGTGCCGCTGGCGGAGCAGTTCCGTGATCTGCGCCTGCGCCGTGTAGGTCGCTTCCGCCGTGACGGCCGAGACGTAGGCCACGTTCAGGCGGTTGTTGCCGAGCAGCTTCTTCTGCACGGCCGTGTAGGGCGCGAACGCCACGTCGTCCTGATCGCGCCCCATCTGATCCTGCCCCTTGCGCGCCATCACGCCGACGACGCGGAACGGCAGGTTCGAGACGCGCACGGTCTGCCCCGTCGCGTCCGTGCCGGGGAACAGGTTGTCGGCGACCGTCTGGCCGAGCACGATGACGCGCGCCGCCGTGCGGACGTCCGACTCGGTGAAGAACGCGCCGCCCCCCATGCCCCACTTGCGGATTTCGGGGTACTGCTCGCTCACGCCCTGCACCTGCGCGCTCCAGTTGAGGTTCCCGGCGACCATCTGCGCGCGCGCGTTGACCTGCGGGCTGACCATCGCCACGCTCGGCACCTCGCGCCGGATCGCTTCGAGGTCTTCGACCTTCAGGGCGCTGCCGGCGCTGTCGGCCCCCGCGCCGCCGCGCACGCCGCCCGCGTTCTGCGCCTGCGCCGAGACGAACAGGAGGTTCGTGCCCATCGACTCGATCTGCGCCTGCACGGTGGCCTGCGCGCCCTGCCCGATGCTGACCATCGCGATCACGGCCGAGACGCCGATGATGATGCCGAGCATCGTCAGCGCCGCGCGCATCTTGTTGCGCGCCAGCGCCCGGAAGGCGATTTTGATAATGGAAAGTGCGTTCATTTGATTAGCCGTTAGCCGTTAGCTCTTAGCCGTTAGCAAAACAAAAAAGCAAAGCGCGTTGTGAAAGCTGCTAGCTGTCTTCTGCTGGCTAACAGCTAACGGCTAACGGCTAACGGCTTTACTCCTCTTCGTCGTCGGTGCCGGCGGGCGGCAGACTCTGTAGCTCCTCGGCCGCGTCGCGGGGCGACTCGACGGCGTAGTCCTTCTTGATCTTGCCGTCGCGGAAGACGACGACGCGGCCGGCGTAGGCGGCGATGTCCGGCTCGTGCGTGACGAGCAGGAGCGTGATGCCGCGCTCGCGGTTGAGGCGCTGGAAGATGTCCATCACCTCGACGGAGGTGCGCGAATCCAACGCGCCGGTCGGCTCGTCGGCGAGGATGAGCGTCGGGTCGTTGACGAGCGAGCGGGCGATGGCGACGCGCTGCTGCTGGCCGCCCGAAAGCTGGTTCGGGTGGTTCTGCTCGCGGCCCGCGAGGCCGACCGAGTGCAGCGCGTCAACCGCGCGCCGCCGCCGCTCGCCCGCCTCCACGTTCGCGTAGAGCATCGGGAGTTCCACGTTCTCAAGCGCCGAGGTGCGCGACAGGAGGTTGAAGCCCTGGAAGACGAAGCCGAGCTTGCGGCTGCGTATGTCGGCGCGCTCGTCCTTCGAGAGGCCGGACACGTCGTGGCCTTCGAGGAGGTAGCGGCCGCGCGTCGGGCGGTCGAGGCAGCCGACGATGTTCATCATCGTGGACTTGCCCGACCCGGAAGTGCCCATCACCGCGACGAACTCGCCGGGCGCAACGTCGAGCGAGACGCCGCGCAGCGCGTGGACATCAACGTCGCCCATCGTGTAGGTCTTGTGAATCTGCTCAAGGCGGATGACCGGCCGCGCCACTTCGACGCGCGGCGCGAGCACGTTCGCCGCCGCCCCGACCTGCTGCCTGACAATCTCCCGTGTCGCCTGCATCGCTTACACTCCCCGCGCCGCCGTCTCTGTTAAGCCGTTCTGAATTTGGCGGCCGCCGCTGTCGCTCGACTCACGGCCGCGGCGGCCGCCTCCCCCCTTGCTCGTAAAGCCCGCCGGCGTTACCTGCCGCGTCCGCCGCCGGCCCC
>DATCVD010000813.1:0-7067 GCA_036567125.1 Pyrinomonadaceae bacterium
GCTCGGCGTCACCGTGCGGCCCTTGACGCCCGAGATCGCGCGGCAGTTGGAACTCCGCGCGGGCGCGCAAGGTCTGGTCGTCGATGAAGTTGACCCGGCCGGCCCGGCGTCCGACGCGGGCCTCCGCCCCGGCGACGTGATCGAGCAGGTCAACCGCCAGCCGGTGCGGTCTAACGACGAGCTCGCGGCCGCGCTCGCGCGCGCCGGCGCGCGGCCCGTCCTGCTCCTCGTCAACCGGCGTGGGACGACCTTCTTCGTCACCGTCCGCCCGCGGCAGTAGCGGGAGGAGAAACGGCGGACGCGGGACGGTGAACGCGGAGCAGTTTTCGGTTCATCGTCCCGCGCCCGCCGTCCGTCGCGGCTTCCGATTTCTCCTTTCGCCTTCCAACTCTTATACTGAACCCACTCCCGAACTCGTCTTTCAACGAAACGCGCCGGGGCCGAACTCCCGTCGCGCCCGTGCCCGCGAGCGATGCCAGCTAACGAAGCCACAGCCGCCTCCGCCCCGCGCCGCGACGCCGTGCCGAAGGACGCCGCCGCCGTCGTGCTCGTGCGCGAGAACGGAGGCGGCGAGGCGGAGTTGTTCTGGGCGCGGCGCGGCGAGCGCCTCAGTTTTCAGGGCGGCTTCCACGCCTTCCCCGGCGGCCAGCGCGACGCCGAGGACGCGCACGTCTCCGTGGAACACTGCGACGACGACGCGGAGCGGGCCGCGATGATCGCCTGCGCCGCGCGCGAGTTGTTCGAGGAGACGGGCGTGCTCGCCGCGCGCGGCGCGGACTCTTTGACGAAGGGTCAGCTCGCCTCCGTCCTCGACGACTCCACGTCGGGCCGCATGACGTTCCCCGCGCTGCTCGCGCACTACGGCCTCCGCCTCGACGCGCGCGACTTCCAGTTCGCCGGCCGCTGGGTCACGCCGCCCTTCAGCCCGCGCCGCTTCGACACTTGGTTCTTCATGGTGCGCTGCCCGCGCAAGCAGGAGCCGCGCCTGCTGACCGCGGAGTTCGACGCGGGCGGCTGGACTCCGGCGCGCGCCGCGCTCGACGCTTGGCTGCGCTCCGAGGTGGTCGCCGCGCCGCCCGTCATGCACGCAGTCCGCGCGCTGGCCGCCGGGCTGGACGACCGAGTCGGCGAACGCTTCCTCTCCGTCCCGCAGGCGCGGCGCGAGCAGGTGCGCCGCATCGAGTTCACGCCCGGCTTCGTCTGCTTCCCGCTGCGCACGCCGACGAAGCCACCCGCGACGCACACCAACTGCTACCTCGTCGGCCACCGCGACTTCGTCGTCATCGATCCCGGCTCGCCCTACGACGAGGAGCGGGCCGCGCTCGCCGCGTGCGTTGACGATTTTCTGGCCGAGGGCCGCGCGCTCCGGGAGATCATTCTGACGCACCACCACCCCGACCACGTCGCGGGCGTCGAGCACCTGCGCGCGCACGCGGGCGGCGGCGTGCGCGTCGCCGCGCACCGCCTGACGGCCGACGCGCTCGCCGGTCAGGTGAGCGTCGATCGTCTCGTCGAGGACGGCGACGTGATCGAGCTCGCCGGCGAACCCGCGCTCCGTCTGCGCGCGATGCACACGCCCGGCCACACGCGCGGCCACCTCAGCTTTTACGAGCGGCGCACCGAGACGCTGATCACCGGCGACAACATCGTCGGCCTCGGCTCCGTCCTCATCGATCCGCCCGAAGGCAACGTCCGCGATTACCTCGGCAGCCTCGAACGCTACCGCGATCTCCTGCCGCGCGTCCGCGTCCTGCTCTGCGGCCACGGGGCGGCCGTCGCCAACCCCGCGACGAAGATCGACGAGTACATCGCGCACCGCCTCGGGCGCGAGGCGAACATCCTGACGGCCGTCCGCGAAGGCGGCGGGACGCCGGACGAGATCGTCGCGCGCGTCTACACGGACGTGAACCCGAAGGCGCACGCGTGGGCCGCGCGCGCCGTGCTCGCTCATTTACAGAAGTTGGAAGAAGACGGCCTCGTCGCCCGCGAGGGCGGGGGCCGCTACGTCGCCGCCGCCGGCGAACAGGGCGGCCGGGGCTGACGGCCGCGACCGCGGTAGTTTTCAAACAAGGACGGGTCTTGAGGCAGATGACAAAGGCGAAAACACTCGGCGAGTTGAAGCGGCAGAATTACCGCGTGCGCTCAGTCAAGGACGAGCTGCGCGCGAACCTCATCGCGAAGCTGCGCGCGGGCGCGTCCGTCTTCCCCGGCATCGTCGGCTACGACGAGACGGTCGTGCCGCAGATCACGAACGCCATCCTCGCGCGCCACAACCTGATCCTCTTGGGCCTGCGCGGGCAGGCCAAGAGCCGCATCATCCGCCAGCTCACCAGCCTGCTGGACGACGAGATTCCGGCCATCAGCGGCTCGGAAGTCAACGACGATCCCTTCCGCCCCATCTCCGCCTACGGCCGCCAACTGGTCGAGGCGCTGGGCGACGAGACGCCGATCGCGTGGGTCGGCCGCGACGCGCGCTACGTCGAAAAGCTCGCCACGCCCGACGTGACCGTCGCCGACATCATCGGCGACGTCGACCCGATCAAGGCGGCGAAGGGCGGCCACCTGTTGAGCGACGAACTGACGATCCACTACGGCCTGCTCCCGCGCGCCAACCGCGGCCTCTTCGCCATCAACGAGCTGCCCGATCTGGCGGGCAAGATTCAGGTCGGCCTCTTCAACATCATGCAGGAGGGCGACGTGCAGATTAAGGGCTACCCCGTCCGCCTCCCGCTCGACGTGATGCTCGTCTTCTCCGCCAACCCCGAGGACTACACGGCCCGCGGCAAGATCATCACGCCCCTGAAGGATCGCATCGGGGCCGAGATCACGACGCACTACCCGGCCGACATCCAGCTCGGCGTCGAGATCACGCGGCAGGAGGCTTGGACTGAGCGCGAGGGCCTCGAAGCCGTCGTGCGCGTGCCCGACTTCGTCCGCGAGCTCGTCGAGCAGATCGCCTTCGAGGCGCGCGACGATCAGCGCATCGACAAGCGCTCCGGCGTCTCGCAGCGCCTCCCGATCACGGTCACCGAGTCGGTCGTCTCGAACGCCGAGCGGCGCGCCGTGCTCACGCATGAGGACGAGGTGGTGCCGCGCATCTCCGACATCTACGCCGCCGTCCCCTCGATGACCGGCAAGATGGAGCTGGAATACGAGGGCGAGCAGGTCGGGGCCGCGAAGATCGCGCGCGACTTGGTCAAGCGCGCGGCCGGCGAAATCTTCGACGGCTACTTCGTCGGCGTGGACTTCTCGCCGGCCGTCCGCTGGTTCGACGAGGGCAACACCCTGCGCCTCGCCGACACCGCCTCTTCGGACGAGTGCGTCACGCTGCTCGAAGCCGTGCCGGAGTTCATCGACACCGTCCTCGTCCCCTTCGACTTCGGCCGCGCCGACGCGGCGCAGCTCGTCTCCGCCTGCGAGTTCGCCCTCGAAGGTCTCTACGCCCAGAACAAGATCAGCCGCAACGAGGAGGGCGGCTACGCGGCCGCCACCCGCGCCAAGAAAGACCGCCGCGGCATGATCTACGACGACCTGACCGAGACCGGCCGCTACAGCTGATCGGGAGGCCGCGGGCCGGGGCCTGACGCGCGCAGGCTTGGCCCGGCCGCCGGAAACTGGTTATGCTGCGCGGCAAGGTCGAAGATGATTGTCCTTGAGCCTCGCCCGCCGAGGGCGTCCGTCCGTCGAGCGCGACTCGGAATAAACCGGGACAGCCCGAGAAGGGGTCGAGATGGATAACCCGGCCGGCGGCCTGCCGCAACTCCCGCCGAACCTGCGAGAGAAACTTGACCAGCTCAAGCGCCTGACGGACGAGCTGCGGCTCGATCTGGCGGGCGTCACCGCGGAACCCGTGGACGACACGCGGCTCCCGTCCCTGAAGAAGCCCATCAATCAGGACAACGTCGCCGACATCATCGACGCCCTGAATGATCTCAAAGACCCGTACGTCCGGCGCTCGGGTTTGAAGATCGACGGCGTCGAGATGACGCAGTCCGTGCAGTTCTACGACCTGCACGGGCAGGGGAGCGGCGCGGACTCCGACAACACGGTTCCGCTGGTCGCGGGCAAAGACCTCATCCTGCGCGCGTACGTGGAGCGCCGCGCCGGCTCGTTCTTCGCCCCCCCCGAGCGGTTCGACGGAGTGGTCGGCTACCGGGGCAAGCAGCTCAGCTCGCTCAACGGCCCGCGGCGTCTGCAGGAGCCGGCCGCCCTCGGCCGCCGCTTCATCGACGACTCGCTCAACTTCCGCATCCCCGCCGCCGACTGCCACGGGACTGTGAACTTCACCGTCCGCGCGTACGAGTGGCGGCCCGACAGCCGCTTCGTTGTCCCCGGCCGGTTCGACAACTACCACTCGGCCGCCTACCGGATCACCGCCGTCTTCCGCGAGGTTCCGCGCATGAAGCTCACCGGCGTGCTGATCCGCTTTACGGGGAGCAATCAGAACCTCGCGGCCCCGACCGGCGTCGATCTCGTCACCACGGCCGCGCGCTTCCTGCCGATGCTGCCCACGCCCGGCTTCGACTACAACGCCTGCACCGTCATCGACTACGGCGAGGATTTAACCGTCAGGAAGAACTGGGACAAGCTGCTGAACATCATCGCCAACCTGCGCTCGGCCTCCACCACCCGCACCTACTACGTGGGGCTGCTGCCGGCGGGTGTCGCGTCGCTGGCGGGCGCACCGGCGCGCGGCATCGGCAGGGCGGGGGCGGCGGTCGCCTCCAAAGACGACACGCGCGCGCTCGGCCACGAGTTCGGCCACGCCTGCCAGTTAGACCACGTCAACGTCAACGGCCCGGAGCCTCCCCACGATCCCAAGTACCCGGACTACGGCCCGTTCCCGTTCGGCAGCGTCGGCGAGGCGGGCCTCGACGCCGCCCGGATGACCCTCTACGACCCGCCCTCGTCCTTCGACTTCATGACCTACAACGAGAACGGGCCGACGACGCTGTTCCCCACGTCAACGTGGATTTCGCCCTACCACTACAAGAAGATGATGAACGCCATCCGCACGACGGAGGGCACGGGCGACTTCCCGCCCCTCATCGTGTCCTTCACCGCCACGGTCATGCTGTTCAACTTCCGCGTGCACCGCGGCGGGCGGGTGGAGGTCGCGCCCAGCTACCCCGTGACGGGGCTGCCCGCCATCCGCGACGGCCGCCCGCCGGCCGACATCATGCTCGACCTCTACGACCGGAACGGCGAATTGATCGACTCGCACCGCTGCCACCGGCACAACCCGTACCAAGACCCCGACGGCGCTTACCTCGATTTCCACGAGGCGCTGCCGTGGCCCGAAGACGTGGGCGAGGTGGTGGTCGTGCGCGGGCGTCGGCGGCTGGGCCGCCTGCGCGTCGGCGGCGAGAGAGGCCGCGAGGTGCGGGTGGAGGGCGTGCGGCGTCTGGAGCAGGAAGGGCAGGGCGATCTGGCGCGGATCGATTGGTCGGTCTCCGGCGACGACCCGCAGGAGGGCGGGGCGGACGAGACCGCGGCCCTCGTCCGCTACAGCCACGACGGCGGGCGAACGTGGCAGGCCGTCGCTGCCGACCTGCGCGAGGCGCGCTGCCTCGTTAACCTCGACCTGCTGCCGGGCGGCGACGACTGCCGCTTCCAGTTGGTTGTCTCTTCGGGGCTGTCGGCCGCCGTGGCCGAGAGCGAGCCGTTCGCGGTGAGACTGAAGCCGCGCCGCGCCCACATCGTCTCGCCGCGGGACGGCCAGACCTTCCGCGCGGGCGACCCGGTCGTCTTCGCGGGCGCGGGCCACTCGCCTGACTACGGCACTTCGGCCGACGACGAGGTAGCGTGGTCTTCCAGCCTCGAATGCTGCGGGCTGGGCACGGGCAGCCACCTCGTGCGCGACGACCTGCCGCCCGGCACGCACCGCGTCACCCTCGCCACCGGCGACGGCCGGGGCGGCGAAACGACGGCCAGCGTCTGGATCAAGGTGGAGGCCGCGCCCGACCGCGACAAGTGCTAAGATCGCTGTCGGGGCGCAGACGAAGACAAGATGAAGTTCATCCGCTATTCCAAGTTCAACGGCTTCGACGTGTCGGGCGTCAACCTCGGCGACCTGATGGGCGCGTTGCAGGACTCGCTGTTGCAGTCCGGCTACGACGACGACTACTACTGGACGCGGCAGCGGCGGCCGCAGGACACCTCGCTCGACGCGCTCCGTCAGGCGCTCTTGCAAGCCCTGCTGGAGACGGGCGAGCTGACGGAGCGGCAGATCGAGCAGATGCTCGAAGAGAACGGCGGGCAGTTCAAGGGATCGCAGCTCGAAGAGTTGCTGAACCAGTTGATCGAGCGGCTGGTCGAGGAGGGGTATCTGAACCTGCGCGAGGAGCCGCCGGAGCGCCGGCGCAGGCGGCAGCCGGCCGGGGGGCAGGGGCGCGTCGAGGAGCCGCTGCCGCGCAACGTGAAGTTCGAGGTGACGGAGAAGGGGCTGGATTTCCTCGGCTACAAGACGCTGAGGAATCTCTTGGGGAGCCTCGGCAAGTCGTCGATCGGGCGCCACGACACGGCGCACCTCTCGACGGGCGTCGAGGCGGCGCAGGCGTCGAAGCCCTACGAGTTCGGTGACACGATCAACTTGGACGTGAACACGACGCTGCTCTCGGCCATTCGGCGCGAGGGCTTGGGCGTGCCCCTCAACCTCGAATACGGCGACCTGCACGTCCACCAGCAGGACTACCAGTCGTCGTGCGCGACGGTCGTGATGCTCGACTGCTCGCACTCGATGATCCTCTACGGCGAGGATCGCTTCACGCCGGCCAAGAAGGTCGCGCTCGCGCTCGCGCACCTGATCCGCACGCAGTTCCCCGGCGACTCGCTCAAGGTCGTGCTCTTCCACGACTCGGCCGAGGAACTCCCGATGGCGAAACTCGCCACCACGCAGGTCGGCCCCTACCACACGAACACGGCCGAAGGCTTAAGACTGGCGCGCCGCCTCCTTCAAGCGCAGCGCAAGGAGATGCGCCAGATCGTGATGGTGACGGACGGCAAGCCCACGGCCTGCTTCCTCGACGACGCGGGCGCGGCCGCCGCCGCGGGCGGCCGCCGCGGCG
>DATCVD010000814.1:0-32495 GCA_036567125.1 Pyrinomonadaceae bacterium
CGGCCATTGCCGGCCCATCGCGGCCGACTGCACCACCACTTCGGTCGCGAACGGCCGCAGCCCGCGCGCGAATTTGGACGGGCCGTCGATGCGGCCGCCCGCGCGCTCCGCGAAGAGGCCGCGCCGTCCTGAGTTCAAGCGAGACGCTCGCCGCGGGGTGAGCGCGCATCGCCGCCGGCGCGTGTCTCATGGTAGCGCGCTTGACACCCGCGCGGCGCGTCTCTAGTATTTCCGAGGCCTCGGGGCAGTAGCTCAGTTTGGCAGAGCGCCGCGTTCGCAATGCGGAGGTCAGGGGTTCGACTCCCCTCTGCTCCATAACCGACTCAACGACTTACAGCCGCTTTCGAGCGGCTGTAGGCATTTCGGGACGCTTTCACGGGACGCTTTCACGGGACGCTTTTGCTTCAAAGATTTTCGCCAAAGCGACAGGTTGAAGATTTGAGCCGCCGCTGCGTATAGCATTAGCGGCCCGCCTATTTGCGATTCTAGCTCAATACTCGCTCGGTAACAGGACTGTAGTTGCCGAGCGGTCGGCCTCAGTAATTATCCAAACCCTGACGCCCTGCGCTGTCCTGAACGCGCTAAAGATTCTCAGCGGCCTGCTAACGCTAAACAGGTTCTCGCGGTGGTCAGCGTCGGACAGTTCGCCCTTCTCAAGCCGCGCGTGACGGCTGATAAATTCCTGTGCCGACTGTCCCGCTTCGCTCAGGATTTCGGCTGCGCCGGGGGTTATGAGTAGCCGCCCAAGATGGAATCGGACGGGTGACGGTGTTGCGTTTGTATTTGCTGTGGGGGTAACTTGGCTTTGCATCGTAACTTTCTCCTAGCGGGTGAAGGTTGATGTAGAGGGCTAGGAAGCGTGAATCAGACGCTTTCCTAGCCCGTCCTGTTAGGCAGCAGCCCTAGTCGCCGCAACATGAAGGTGGAGGGGCAGAGCCGCCGCGCTGTGCTTGCATGCAACGCCGTCGCGCGTCTTGCAAGTACAGTCAACGACCTTCTCACCAAAGAAGCGGTAGCATTTGACGGTGTACTCATTACCCTTGCTGCCGGTCACGGCATACTCGCCGAACCTAATCATGCGGACTTTGGGGCGTAAGGCTTTCGCGTTGCGTATCGCGCGGGTCAGGTCTGTCGTTTCGAGGGCGAACATTTTGTGTCTCCGGTTTTGAGATTGTCGGCGTGCCCCACTGACAGAGAAACTATACGTTAGACGAATAGTTTAGTCAAGATAAATTATTCGCTTGACGAATAATTTTCGCTGTGGCAGGATGCGCGTATGGGTGAGGAAACTTTACTGACTACGCCACAGGTCGCGGAGCGGTTAGGCGTCACAGTCCGCCGCGTACAGGCGTTAATTAAGGATGGGCGTCTGCCGTCTCAGCAGTTCGGGAGAGACCACCTGATTAAAGAGAGTGACCTAAAGCTAGTAGAGAATCGGAAACCGGGGAGACCGCGTAAAGAAGCGAAGTTGAAAGAGGCTGGCCGGAAGATAGGGAAAGAATGACCATGCTACGTGAAGCTAAATTTATGCTCGAACCACTTGGGGAAAAAGTGTTCGATGGATACACGCGGGGCGAGAATTGGAATGGTTGGGCTTGCCCTTACTTCACATCTGACCAAGCAAGGCAACTCGTGAGAGCTTACGAAGAAAAAGGTCTGAGGGCTTGGTATGATGAAGACTCTGACGCCTATTCTTTTGAGGTTGAGGCTGGCGCGGGCGTGAAAGAAACGGATACGTTTCCAGCAGAAGATGTAGAGGGATTGAGACTCTACCCTATAGGTGCATCGTGTTGGATTTGGGAAGAGGTCTGAACAGGTCGGGATTCCGAATCATAGCTACCATTACTATGGGCTTAATAGTGCCTTAAGCACACTGCCGAACTCCGCTCGCAATCTCGGAGAGTTCCTTTCAAAAAAAGCCGCCAAGTCATATCCGACGACTTCCTTAAAGAAGGCGAAGGTGCTTTGTGTCGCGTCGCCCCTAGTTCCGGTAAGGACGAGGAGCAGCGCGTTACGATACCTTCGTGAAACAGGCTCACTCACCTGCGACGAGACAATAACAATTGCCGGAAGGTATTCCTCGTTGTACGCACGCAGCCCGAAACGCAGGTCAGCATTCTGTCTCTTTGAGTCCGCGCTTTTATATCCTTGTCTTATCTCCATTACGACCCCGCGCAGTTCTTTAGCGCGCTCCTCCTGTAACTTAAGTAGCTCGCCGCATTTCATAAGCCATTGTGCGAGCCTATTTTTATCTTCCTGAGAAGAGAGGTCGTTAATGTCTATGCGTAAGTCTAGCGTATGCGTCGCTGTTTTACCCGGCTCTTTCTCATAGTCATACGACCACTTGACCTCATCCTCGCTGAGTCCGAGCTTATCTCTTACTATTTCACGTAGAAGCCTCTCACATCCGATTCCGAGTTGGCGGTAGATTGAGGTCATACCGCCCGCCGCTTTGTGCGCCGCATACATCAGGTCTGAATCAAGACCGACCCAATGATAAAGAAGGTCTGCGCCATAAAGGACTCGGAAGTGTTCGACGGTTACTCCTTCCTCAGAGTCCCCAACATCGCTCTCGTCCTCGCTATCTCCTTTGCCCTTACTCTTGCCCTTGCCAAATGCTGGACGGTATTTGGCACACTCCCTTATTGGGGCAAGGAGCAGTTCAATGTACCGCTCATCGCTCGTGGCGTCGTCAGATGGTTTTACGTCGTCTTGTGGCCGTGTCATTCGGAATTATTACGCTCTGACAAGTGAGGTCGAGAAAAGCTCAGACTGTTGAGGAACACGGGCTGCTACCCTTGCGTCATTCGGGCGGGTAAGGAAGTCAGATATAGCTGAGGCTACTTTATGCGCGAGCAGAGGCGGAACAGCGTTGCCGATTTGAGTCATGTTAGTCATTGCGGCGAAGGGAAAAACAAATTCGTCCGGGAATGATTGGAGGCGAGCGCATTCGCGCACGGTCAGCCGACGGTCAAGCTCGTAGTGGAACTGAATGCGGGCCTTCGCGTTAGCTCTTATGCAATACCCCGGCTCGCCTCTACGGTTCGTATGGTCGCCCTGCCCTCCGCCTGCGGTCGCTTTCGTAGCGACGAAATACTGACTCTGATTCGTAACCGTTTCATCGGTTATTGAAACAAGGTCGCCTATAGCCTCATCAATGGAGACGTAACGATGCCGATGCGTCGGGGTTGGGCATATCGGGCGGGCGTTTATGTCGTTTCGTGTTCCAACGAGGAAAAGCCGCCGCCTACTTTGAGGAAGTCCATAATCTGGGCCATACAGTTCCCACACATCGAACGTATAGCCACACGATTCAAAGTCCGTGAGGATTGTCTTGAGGTATTTGCCCCCGTGAAGACGTTGAAGGTGCGGCACATTCTCCGCGACAACAATCTCAGGCTGATACACTTTCATGTACCCGACAAGAGCTTGATACAACTGTCCGCGAGAGCCTGCTAAGCCAACCTTTGGCCCGGAGGATGAAAAATCCTGACAAGGGAAACCGCCTATGAGGACTCGACAAGGGGGCAGTTCTTCGGGGGCGATTACAGTTAGGTCGCCTACACGAGCATGGTCGCCGATGTTAAATCG
Source organism: Pyrinomonadaceae bacterium (assembly GCA_036567125.1). Classification (GTDB taxonomy): domain Bacteria; phylum Acidobacteriota; class Blastocatellia; order Pyrinomonadales; family Pyrinomonadaceae; genus JAIVGV01. The sequence goes on from DATCVD010000814.1 coordinate 3,592, forward strand.
GTATGTCTCTACCGAAAATCTGTCAATGTCAATCGCATCTAAAATTCGATAGGGTAATGGCGCGTACAAGTCGCCTAAGAACTTAAACCCACCAAGAAAACCCAAGTCCATACCGCCGCATCCAGCAAAGAGTGAGACAACCGGGATTGCGTTCGGCGACCCAACTCCTTTCAGGGTCTGATTCAGGTGGCTGTCCGTCGCCGGGTTATCTCTAAAGCCATACTTAAATATTGGCTTAGAACGGAGCGCGCGACGCTTAGGCAATCCAGTCTTTGGGCGCATAGTTAGTTCTGTATCTCCAAAAGGCTTTAAGCTTCCAAGAATGTGCGGATGTTATTAGATAAAGCCGACCGCTTAGCATCATTGATGTTTCGCCAAGCAATGGCGATATAACACCCGCGATGGCTGTACGTCAATAGGCTGTGGTCTTTATGGTCACGCAACCCTAGATATAGTCTTCCTATAATATAAAGCTAATAGGTGAAGCAGCTTCGCGCCTGTTCTAGTTCGCGGTCAACGACCTCGCTTAACCGAAGCGGCCCGCGCCATGCCCTCACTCTTTTTTCGGCTCGGTATGTCCGGCAAGTCAACTGAGTCATCAATCAGAGCATCAACATAGACATTAGCTGCCCGCGCGTACTCCAAAAGGATTGGTAACGCTGGTTCTCTCACGCCCCGCTCGTAAGCCGAAAGCGTCCCCTGAAAAATCTTATCCTCGAACCCTAGACGCCTAATCATCTCGTTCTGAGACAGACCGAGCGCAAGCCGGATTTGGAGCAGCTTTTCGGCCAGTCGCTTCGGACGCGGGCGGGACGCCGTACCCATCAGAAGATACCTCCTGACGGATAGGCAGCGGGGCGGTCGGAATTGCCCTCAAAGCCATTTGGCTTTACTATCTCAGTGCGTCCTACATTCGCCGTGGGCCGGTCAATCCTATGCCCTCCGGCGAGCCTCATCACCCGACTCGTGAGCCGCGCGGTCGCACCATTGGAAGCCCGAAGTTGTCAAAGACGAGAGCCGTAAGATTATCAGAAATCTCTTGGCGTGGGGAAAGGAGAACTGTGATGGGTACTCGTGTTAAAGCCCTGCCCGGTCTGGTTCTGCTGTCGGCTTTGCTAATTCAAGGGTGCGCTCCGAAGGCCGCGCAGCAATCCGACGCGGGGCAGAAGCCTAGCGAATTGTATTCGGCAATTACCGGCCGCGAGCCTGAGAGGGTCGGGAAGCTGATTAGTGCCGGAGCGAACCCGAACGGTGAGCATGACGGGACGCCCTACGTCTGGACGGCCACGATGATGGTCGTCGTAACGCATAACGCCCGAAGGCCAGATGAAGCGGACGCCAGAGAAGTGCTAAAGATTTTATTGGAGAACGGGGCGAATCCTAATGCGACAACCAGTAAATCACCGGCAAGTGCCTACGCCACCTTTAAAAATGATTTATCGCCAGAGGATAGAGCCTTGCTAGAGAAGTACGGGGCTAAATGACGGTGGCGCTTGTTAAGGATGGTGACTGTCAGAGCTATCACCGACGTAGCGCGCCACGGCCGCGAGCGACTTCTTTCTTATACAAAACTGAACTGCCCAACCAAAACAGCCGACGCGCATAGGTAACACAGGGTTTATCTCTTCGGGAGACGTTTACAAACTCTCATAGTAAAACTCTCGACGGCTCTTAACGGTAACGGCTAGCACGCTGTTAGATTCTGTGTGCGCTAGACTTAACGGCTTTCTGGCTTCGAGTTTGCTCTACAAGTTTGTAGAAAAATCAAAAAACGTCGCTTGAAACTCCGCTAGTTCGCTGAGACATTGCATACTTCAACAGAAGGCGTACCCCTGTCCTTTTTTTAAATACCCACAGGCGTACGCCCCTGACTATGCCTACTACGAATTAGTTGTCATGCTGCTGCCACGCCTCTCTTTTCGGCCTCGGTCAAGTATGTTACCGCGCTTGCCGCAATCCTCTCGACTTCCGAGTTGTCTAGAGGCTGCTCGCAGTAAGTCTCGTTGAGCGTGGTTAGCACGTCATAGATAAACGGGTACTCTGCCCCTCTGCCACGCTCCCGACAGGCGAACTTGAATAGCATGGTATTACGCTGCCCAATAGGGATGACGAAATCCAGCGTAAGAGTTTTCGGCAGTAGCACGGCCGGTTGTATCACGTTCCGCCGCTCACGAAACTCGGCCAAGTTGATTACTTCCGCCTGCTCTCCGATTAGGTTCAGTTTCCAATCTTCCGAAAGCGACTCAGGCTCTCCCACGCTCTCCCATCGGTATTGATTCTCCGAGAAGTGAATCGAGTGCGGGGCGGCTACAATCCCGCCAGAACTGCGAACGTCTATGCCGCGCAGCCCCATAACATCCACGCCGTTAGAAACACCGGCCAAAGGGCGAGCGTAGATGTGCCGCCCGTTGCCGGTCGTGACAGACACATCGGCGGGGAACTCTCCTATCTCGTCCTGTAGGTAGCCGAGGCTATAGTGACCGCAGTTCTTATAGTCCACGTCCAGCACGAAGAAGCCTTCGACCTTGAAGCCGATGTTATAGTTCGGCTCTTTCTGCCAGTAGGCTTCCATCGCTTTGTAGGTTCGCGCGTCCGAAAAATCTAAATTCTTATGCGCGATTACAGGGTGCTTGCCGATGGAGGGACAGTTTCGCCCCTTTCTACAGGAACAAAAGACTTTTCCTCTTTTGAATTTCGGGAAATGTAGAGGGATAAATTGAAAGCCAATTTCTCTGTAAAATTCTAATTGTTCTACAACTGACATTCTATTAAGTTGATTAGGAGTAATATCATTAAAGAGTGTCCAATCAATCTCCCAAGTGGATTCATATATATCTATATTATGGTTAATAGGGTTCACTTTCTGGATTGTATGGATAAGATTACTCCGCTTCCCGTTAGCCGACGGGAATATTCGCACCCGGTCTTGAAGCTCTAGCAACGCTTTTGCGTATCTTAGCTGGCGTCTAGGGACGCCTAAATCATTTGCCATGTTTCTTTCAGTTTTCCAGCAGACTGGCGGCATATAGTTGTATAGCCTGTCTGCGAGTTCATGTACGTCCTGCTTTATCTTCTTCGGTAAAATGTGCCCTAAAATCATTCTTCTCCTTTAAGTCTCCTTCTCCTGCATGGTTTTTCAGTCGCCAAAATAAGAAACAGCCAGAGCGAAGGGCACAATTCGCTCAGGCTGCGGCCTCATAATGTTGAGGCTATTTCAGATACACGAATACAAAATATGTGCCCTCACATAGAAATTCCTACCACTCATTTCTTTAAGCTGTGATTAAGAAAATCTGCTGCTAAGTAGTAACTAAATAGTAGCATACTTCTGCCTTCAAGTCAAGGGAAATCTGCGACAAGGGCTTTTATTTCAAGGGTTTACGATTTGGATACCACATTACAAAAATCATCGTCAAGGAGGCTTTTTCTTCGCGTATTTGCCCTGTAAATAAATCCCCCATCCCCAACCTCATAAAGAATATAAAAGCGGCTCTGTGGGCTTTTTCGCCGCAATGAAGGGCTATATTGGGTCAGTATCAGAAGCGAATGGCCCGGTAATTATCTGTGAAAGGGAAAAAGTGACAGGGCCGCCGCGCGTCCTCACCACACGCGGCAGCCCCCGCAGCACAGCCCTCTTTAACCGGGCGTGCCAGCACTAATCCCCCATTAGAGTTCCCGTCATAAGGATACCTCCTGTGATATATTCCGCGCGTTCTTGTCTTTGACAATGAAGGCAACGGTCGGATGCGTAGCTCCTCAACCTCAGTGTGATGAGCATCGCCGTTGAGATAAGGATTCTCACGGCGAAGCGGTTGAGGAAATTAAGACTATTACCATTCTGTAATAAAGGCAAGCAAAAAAAGACCCCATCGGGAGGAGACTCCTGATGGGTACGAGGGCGCGTCCAAGATTGAAGCACTTACACAGGAAGTTGTTTCAGATTCGCAGCACTCTAGGGCTGTCGCAGAGCGAGATGCTTTCCCGGCTCGGAGTGGAAGACCTGATTACCTACCATCAGATTTCACGGTTTGAGACGGGAACGCGCGAACCTCCTTACATAGTCCTATTGCGTTATGCTCGCGTGGCAGGCATTTCAACCGACGTGCTGATTGACGACGAGTTAGACCTGCCCGCCAAGCTGCCGGTAAAAGCCAAGCACAAGCCTTAAGAATCCCTGCCCGACAATTATTTTCTCTGTCTGCCAATTCCAGAGTCAGATACTATTGTCGGGCAAAGCCCGCATGGAGGATGAAGCCAGCCCGTTTGAGAGCTGACTTCCCTCCCAACAGAAAACTCTCAGTTAATCGACTCAGGTACACTTTTGGCTTGAGTTTCAGCCCTGCCTTGCAAAGCCTCGAAGATGGCCGCTGCTTGCGCGAGAGTTTGAGCGTTTGCGGATAGGTAGCGATACGTTGTGTTCACTTGCGAGTGTCCCAAGATGCGCCCCGCCAGTTGCAAAGGCATCCCGCCTTGAACAAGTCTCGTCGCCGCTGTATGTCGTAGGCTGTGGAGAGTTAAACCGTCAAGACCGCCATGCTTGATGCCTGCAACCTCACAAGCGGAAGCGAAGGACTTGCGGACGTTGTTGCTGATGCCGAAGACGCGGGCGCTCAAATCCTTTGCGGACGCTTCCCAAAGGGCGGCGAGTTCAACGAACATTCTTTCCGTCATCATCACCTGCCGGGTCTTCAACGTCTTAGTCGTCATGCCCTCGATGGTGATGATACGTGAGTCAAAGCAAACCGACCGCCAGCACAATTTAAGTGCTTCGGACTTTCTACAGCCGGAGTCAATTAGGAACACCAAGAGCGACTTAAGAGGCTTCCTGTATGGGTGCGAATCGCAAGCCGCTAACAACTTCGCTTCTTCGGAGAGGGTCAGTATCTTCTCACGCCGCCGCTCCGCAGAAACGATGATTAGCGGGTCGCCACAGTGGAAAGGGTTCTTAAGCAGCCAGCCTTGCTGACAGCCGATGTTGAGGATGCGACGCAGTACGGCCGCTTCTCTGTTCCAGCTTGCAAGCGTGCGCTGCCGCTTGTATTGCGTTTGAACTTTGAACCGGCTATCGCGGTAGCCGAGTAGATGCCCGTAGGTAATATCGCGCAGCTTTATCTTGCCGAAGAAGGCGCGGAAATGCTTTAGCAGTTCCTTCGGGCGGGCAACGTCGCGCAAGCCTGAAACCTTTTGCCCGTCAACATAGATGGCTTCGTGCAGGTAACGCTTCTCGTAGAAGTCTGCAAGATGCCCGAATGTCAGAAGGTTGTAGTCAACGACCTTGCTGCCCTCATCGTCTATTTGCCGGAGAAGGGATTTTAGCTTGGCCTCGGCTTCGGTCTTGTTCTTGGCCCGCCGTTTGACGTTACGGCGTTTGCCGTATTCATCAGTAACTTGGGTTCTTGCTATCCAGCAATTTCCCTTTTCGTCATAATAGACGTAACCGCTTCTTTGCCTCATTATCAGCGTCCTTTCATGGGACGCTTTGACGGGACGCTTTGAAGCCGAATTGTCGAGTGTCGTTCTATGAAAGCGGTCGGCAGCTTAGTTTGAACCTCAATAAATTGAGGTTTTATGCGGTGCGAAGCATCGCATAAGCAGGCGACGCGATTCGCAATGCGGAGGTCAGGGGTTCGATCCCCCTCTGCTCCATCCCCGAAATCAACTACTTACGGCAAGCCGCCTGGCTTGCCGTTTTTCTTCTGTGGCAGGGTTGTGGCAGGGCCGACGCGCGCCCGCCCTGACGGCCTCGACGGCCTCGCGCTTAGCCCGCTCCGTGCCGTGCGTGTAGCGCCTGGTGGTGGCCACCGAGGAGTGCCCCATCAGCTCCGCGATCGTCGCCTCGGAGTAGCCGGCCTCGCCGAGCCGGGTCCCGAACGTGTGGCGCAGGTCGTGCCACCTGAGGTTATTGATCCCGGCCAGGCTGCACGCCTTCCTGAAGCCCGTCTTGAGCGTCGTGTATGGGCCGCACGTCTCCGGGTTAACGAAGACGTGCGCGCGGTCGCCGGCGCCGCGGCGCAGCCCCAGCATGACGGCCCGCACGTCCTCGTTCATTGGCACCTGGTAGTCTCGCCCCGTCTTGGCGTTCGGCACCCTGATCACGTTGCGCTGGAAGTCCACCCGCTCCCAGGTCAGGTTGAGTTCGTCGCCGAGCCTCATGCCCGTGCCGAGGGCGACGACGACGAGCGGGCGGAGGTGCGCGCGCTCACCCGTCAGGGCTTCGAAGAGCCGCGGCTCCTCCTCGTCGAGCAGGTAGCGCGTGCGCCTGTTGTCCGCGCGCAGCTTCTTCACCTTACGGCACGGGTTGGTGGAGGCCGCCCCGCTGTCCATGGCGAGGCTGAACACCCTCGAGAGGATCTCCAGCTCGCGGTTGACGGTCGCCGGGCTGCGCTCGGTTCCCTTCCTCGTGAGTCCCGCCGCGCGCTCCCGCTTGAAGCGCTCGACGAGCAGCGGCGAGATTTGCGCGAAGGTCTTACCCTTGAACCAGGGCGCGACCGCGCGCGCCCAGAGTTCGTCGTCATACCAAGATCGCTTGTTGGCGCGCGACCAAGGCAGAAAGTTTTTCTCAACGAACTCCATGAAATCATCTTCCCCCGAGGGCGCGCCGTAGCGCCCCTCGAACACTGCTTTCTTGGCCTCGACTTCGGCCCTCTCGGCCTCGTGCTTGGTCCGCGCCTCGGGTATCCCCTTCCGGTAGCGGACGCCGCGGATGCAGAAGGCGTAGTGCCACCTGCCGCCGCGTTTGAAAACTGACATGGTGAGTTCCCTTTCCCGGGTTGCAGCCGCGGGACGGCCGCAATCCTAATTGATCGGGAGAATCAGGTCACTGATTATCGGCGCCCGATTTTGTCCAGGCGTCGATCTCTTTCGGGTCGAACAGGAGTTGATGGCCGGCCTTGCGATAGGGTATGCGTCCCTGGCTGACCATGTTGTAAATCGTCTTCGGCCGGAGGCGCAGCATGGCCGCCACCTCGGCGGCGGTGAGGAATTGCGACGCGCCGGCCGGGAGCTTCGCCGGCGCGCCGTTGTTGATGCTTGGTACCACCTGCAACTTCGGTTTCATTACCGCCCCCTAGATCTGCGGCTGCATGACCAACCCGATGATCGGGCCCGCCTCCCGCTCGTCTTCATCAGCGCTGGCGTTGCCGACCGAATGCACGTTGATGTCGAAGCGCTCGGTGCCGCGGATGGTAATCAGGTCCTCCTCGAACTCCGTGCGGTTCGCGTCCGTGACCGCCACCGTCATCTGCCGGCGATCGCCGAAGCGCGCCGCCTGCCTCAGGTCGCCGAACAGGCACGGGATTGAGCCGGGCTCACTCTTCCTCGGTAGCACTTGCGCGATCTCGACGGGGTAGCCCATGAAAGTCTTGTAGCGCCGCCCCATGATCTCGTCGGAGGATCGCCCGCCCGCCTCGAGCATCAGCCGCACCAGCACCGAGGCCCAGAACTTCCGGGAGCAGTACCAGCGGGTGTCCTCCGTGTCGGCGTACTCGGGCAGCCGCTCCAGGACGGCCGTCATGTCGGCCCGCGTGATCTCGCCCCACGTGTCTCCGGAGGCCTCGACCAAGCCGGCGACGTTGCCGACGTCCGGATCCAACTCCCTAAGCCTAGTGGTAACGCCGTAGATGCCGTGGAAGCGCGGCGAGCCGTCGCCGACGAAGCCGCATTCGTCTTCCGAGAAGGCGAAGGCCCGGGCCATCTCGCCGGCCAGCTCGTCGCCGAAGTTCGTCAGCGCGTCCTCGGCGAGCTCCGCCTCGAACTTCGCCAGCACGCCCCACTTCCTCGCCTCGAGCTGGATACCGTCCCACCTCGCCTCCGACTCCGTGATCGCCTCACCGGAGCCGACCGGGTAAGCCTTCAACCCGCCCTGCCTCCGCAGCGAGGCCTGCGCCTCGCTCAGCATGGGAGCCACCCGCGCGTTCCGCCTGAAGACGCCGTACCTCTCCCGCAGGTCGACGAAGTCCGCGGAGAACTCTTGGGGGACGAGGAAGCCGCCCGACTCGTTCTCCTTCGCCGAGTGCGCCCGCTCCACCGTGAGGCCCTGCTCGCGGCAGAAGGTTTGGGCGCGCTTCGTCAGAGCCGTCTCGCCGTGGAGGCGGGCGAGCGGGCCGGCTAGGAACCACTGGGCGAGCCGGTAGGCCCGCTCCTCCGCGCCCTGCCCAGTGAAGTTGCGCACGGCCGTGACGCGCGCCGAGCGCGCCAAGCTAACCACTGTCGTCTTATTCAGCATGCTCCCTCTCCTCAGTCGTTGATGATGGTTGCTAACCCTTCGCGGTCGGAGCGCGTCACGTAGCGCCGCCCGGTCCTAGGCACGTAGCGGCGGCGCGCCCACTGCGCCCGCCCCCGGTTGTGGCACCTCTTGCACTCCGGGCGGCGGCCGTCCGGGCTCCGGGCGTGCGCGTAGAACTCCGAGAGCGGCTTGAGCCCGCCGCACTTGCTGCACGTCTTGGCCAGGACTTCACTCATAAAGCCTTTTCACCATCGGCGGGCCTGAAACCCGCGTAAACACTGGGCGAAAATTCCCGTTGTTGATGAAGCGACCTAAAATCTGTAGCTGGCCGCGGGGTGCGGTCGCGCGTCACCCTCGGTTTTCTAGGGTCTGGGAAGGACCCGTAACGTCAGGCCTCCTCCGCGATGTCGGCGAGCGGCGAGCGGCCGCGTGGCGCGAGCGAGAGCGCGCAGCCCGCGGGCGTGTGCGTCAGGGCGAACAGGTGCTCGCCTCTCAGGTCGGCCCGCGTGCCCCGCTCCGTCGCTAGGCGAGTGAGCAGAGCCTTCAGGTGCGGGTCGGCTCTCACGCCCGAGCGGCCGCGCCGGGTGCCGCGGCACTCGACGAGGCCCGAGGAGATGAACTCCGAGAGGATGCCGGCGACGCGCTCGGAGCGCAGGCCCGTCTCCTCCCGCACCTCGTGGAAGGTCAGCCCCGAGTAGCGCTCCAGCGCCAGCAGGACGTCGTCGCGGTCTCTGCGCGGGGTCCGCCGCGTCTCGCGCTTGAGGCCCGCGATCGCCGACTCGAGGTAGTGGCCGACTGCCGGGTGAGACTTGGCTAGGGAGCGCACCTCGTGGAGGACGTGGCGCGCCTGCTCGGCCGCGGGGGCGCGGCTCACACTGGGGGGTGTGTTCATGGCGCTTAGTCACCTCAGCGCCCGTGCAGGAGCCGCCGCAGCAGCGCCTCGAGGCGGGGGCCGTCTAAGGCGACGAGCTGCGGCTCCGGGGCGCGGCCCGACTCGCCCTCCACCTCGCAGCGCAGCGCGCCGGCAGGTAGCAGCTCCAGGACGGTCGCCCGCTTCGTGCCCAGCGCGAGCATGGCCGGCGGGCTCGCGGCCAGCCGCTCGTTGACCCAGCGGGTCAGCACCTCGCCCGAGCGCCCGTATGCCGGTGCCGCGGCGGCAGTCTCCGATGCGGCCGCAGCCGCCGACGTGCCGGCGTCCGCACTTCTGTCTTGCGTCTCCTCATCCATCCTCGTCTCCTTCCTCCTCGTCTTCGTCCATGGTCGCTCTCGGAAGTGCGGACGTCCGCACCTCGCCTTCGTCGCCCGGCCTGCGGCCCGCCGGTCGGCTCATCCGCTCGAGGTACTCGAGCACGTCCGCCCGAGTCGCCTCGGGCAGCAGCGCGAGGTGCTCGAGCGCGCGGGCCTCCTCTTCCGTCAGCGGCACGGCGGCCGCCTCGGGCCGCGGGGCCTGCGCCACCTCAGCACCGCCGCCCCGCCTAGAGCGCATCGACTCGGCCAGGGCGACCGAGCGGCGAAGCTCTGCGGCCGTGCCCCGGGTGCGCGGCGACCACTCCCAGTAGGGCTGTGAGTCGTAGTAGGCGAGGAAGCCGCGCGTGATGCGTTCAACTTCCCGCAGCGCTCTCAGCTCGCCGCCGAACGCCTCGTTCTCCATCAGCAGTCGCTCCCCCTCCCAGCGCGAGACCATCACCAGCCCTTCGAAGCGCACGCCCTGCCAGCAGCGGCGGCAGAAGGCCACCTCCAACCACCGCCAGCTCCCGCGGTCGAAGCAGTTGCGTCGGCCGCAGTAGCCGCACCTGACGAGCGCCAGCCGGCCGGCCGCGCCGAGGTACAGGGCTCGCGCCCGCTCCATCACCTGCACCCGCTCACCCCTTGCCCTTCACGGCGCGGCGTTTCTTCGCCCCGGCCGCGGCCCGCGCCTGCTCACTCCGCTGCTGCTCGAGCCAGCCGGCGACGTGCGCGGGCGAGGTGACGTCGGCGGTGTAGCCGCAGAGGTGGTCGAGCAGGTCGTTGTAGAGCGAGACGGGGCAGTCGGGGTGGCGCAGGACGGCCGAGATCAGCCCGGCCAGCTCGCGCACGCCGCGGCCCGGTGTAGTCCTCTTACCGACGCGTGAGTCCCTTCGTGGCACTTGACCCTCCCCCTTCGACTAACCGGCTAAGCGCACCTCGACGATCTCCCCGCCGAAGATGTCGAGAACGTCGCGCACTGGTGCGAGCGTCGCGGCGAACTCCCGGAGCCACAGCTGCCCGTCGGGCGCGGCCGTCCCGCCCCGGACGCACTGGCGGGCGCTCAGCTCCGCCTCCGCCTTCGTGAGGCCGTACTCGTGCTCGAAGACTGCGGCCCGCTCCTCGAGCTCGTAGACGAACTGCGCCAGCTCCTCGGCGTGCGCGCGCACGAAGCGGCGCAGCTCCGCGCAGAGCGCTCCCGCGGGCGAGAGCACACGCAGCCTCCTGTCGCCGGCGAGCGACAGCCGCACGCCGCGCGAGCGCAGGTATGCGTAGAGGGAAGGCGCGATCACGGCGCGACTCCTTTGGCGTGCGCACGCGCCCGACCTGACCCGCGTTGGTAGCGCGTCGCGCTCGCCGCGATCTTCTCCACCTCGGCGTCGTCGAGCGGCGGGACGCATCGGGAAGCGTTAACTGTGTGAAGCTCGGCCGCGATATCTTCCTTGTCGGAGCCCGCGCCGCGCATCGCGCAGGCGATGCGGAACAGGGTCGTGTTGCGGTAGTCCTTGCGGATCTGTGGCCCCTCGCCCGCGGACGTGCGCGGGCGGGCCTTCGCGCCCTGCGCCTCGGTAGGCTTTGGCCTCTCCGTCGTGAGCAGCGTGAGGAGCCACTGAGGCATGCGCGCCGGCTGCTTCTTTGAAGTCCACCGGTAGCGCTTGCCCGAGGCGTGGAGTGAGGGAGCCGCGACGACGTAGCCGCCGTCCGTCTTCACGTCGAGGCCTTCGCCTAAGACGGAAGATGAGTTTTTGAACGAGACCCCGGGGTGAGAGAAGAAGATGTGGAAGCCGCCGCCCGTCTCGGCCTCGAGGGTCTCGGGGAATTGGCCGTGCGCTTCGAAGAGCTCCGTCAGGCTCGCGCCGCCTCCTCCTCGGTGGTCGACGTCGACGGCCACCAGGCCGCTCGCCTTGCCCGTGGTCAGCCCGACATTTGCCAGTGGCCACTTCTGCCACCACGCCTTGATCTGCCGCTCATCTGTGGTCGCGTCCTTCAGACCCTTGCGCGTGCGCGGGTGCTTACCTGGACTCGTGCAGGCCTTCCCCATGGCGCATGTGCAGCCGCGATCCGGGTCAGGGCTGTGGAGCGGGAAGACGTGCCAGCCCCGGCGCGCGTACGAGAGCGCGGCCGCGGAGAGATCGGGCTCTTTCTCGGCCGAATCGGGCTCTTTCTCGGCGGGGGGTACGGACACTTTTGTCCGCACCTCGGCGGCGTCTTCGGTCTTGGAAGATGCAGGGGGGGTACGGACAGAATTGTCCCACGTTGTATCACCACTCACCTCAGCCTCGTCCGCTCCCGCCGCGGCCGCCTCGCGCTCGTCCTCGAGGAGTCTGTTGAGCGAGCCCCGGTCATTCCGCGCCGGCGCGGTCTTCTTGCGCGAGGCGCGCATCTTGACGAGCGCGCGGATGTGGCGCTCGAGGAAGAGGTCGTCGTCGCCCCCGCGCTTGGCCACCTCATCGGCCACGGTCTCGGCGCTCCTGAGCAGCCTCGCGTCCTGCGCCGCCTCGTAGGCGTCGACGGCCTGCGGCGGCGCGCCCTCCGGGTCGTCGGCCTCCGGGTCTACTCTCGGCAGCTGCGCGACGGCCCAAGCCACCGCCTCCTGCTTGGCCTTCTGCTTGTCGGTCCGCCACAGGTCGGAGGAGAGGGCCATCTGGGCCGCGGCGTCGGCCGCCGGCGTGAGGTAATCGATGTAAGTGGTGGCCTCATCCTCCTTCCCCGGAGTGACGTGGAAGAGGAGGATGCCCGTCCGCTTCGTGAAGGCCCGGAGCACCACGGTCTCGCGGTAGACGGCCTTGCGCTTCGTGTCGGAAGACCCTTCGAGCTGCATGTGCGCGGCGATGGTGAGGTGCGCCCGCCTGAACTTCGTGTAGGGCACGCGCGCGTCTTCGCCGGTGTTCACGCTCTGGAGCGCAGAGATGAAGTCTCTGTGTCTGCGCGAGGGGAAGCCGACCGCCTGAAGGATGAGGCCCGTCATCGCCTCGATGTGGGCGTGCGTCCTGCGCCGGCGGAACGCGGCGTCGTCGGCCGCCGTGGGCTGGTAGCCCGGCTCTTGCTTCTTCGTCATGCGCGCGGCCCTCCCGCGGCCGGCTCGAGCGAGTGGAAGGTGACGGGAGGGGGTAGGGCTGGCAGTGCGCGGGAGCGCGAGCGGCGCAGCTCCGGGCAGATGCGCAGCTCTAAGAGCCGGGCATCGAGGCGCTCGCGCGTGACGTCGCCGGAGGCGTAACGTCGGCCGAGTTCGGCGACTGATGAAGAGAGCGGTTCGTGCTGATTGTTCGTCACGTCTCTGCTCACCGGTTAATCCTCCGGGGCGGGCCCGCGCCAAGAGAGTGAGCGCGGCCCGCCCCGTCAGTCGCGGCGGCCGCCACCAGTCGGCCGCCGCAAAGCCTTCAACACGCGCGCGCCTCGGGTTGCGCGGCCGGGGTGGCGTAGAGGCGTGCCATCACGGACTCCGACTTGTCGCGCAGCTCGACGAGCGAGCTCACCGTCTCGGTCGTCACGGTGCCGAGCGAGAGCGCCTCGGCGGCGGCGGCCGCCTTCCGCACCAGGTCGATTGAATCCGCCACGCGGTCGAGCGCGTCGCGGTAGGGCTCGGCAGAGAGCTCGAGCGCCGAGACATAGGCCTCGCGGATGTAGTCGGCGATCAGGCCCGCCCCTTCGACGTCGCCCCAGGTGAGCACCAGGAAGATGATCCGGCAGAGGCGATCCAGATCTGAGGGCGCGCCCGTCCCTCCGTCCCTCAGCCACTTGTAAGCGTGGTTGTCGGAGACGCCGCAGCAGCGCGCGAGCTTCCTCACCTTCTCCGCGGTGTCAAATACACGCGCCATGATCTCGTGGGCGGGCGGGAGCGCTGAGGTTCGCAGGTCGTTCGGCATGGATTGACGGGAAGGAAAAGAATCGTTCTCAGCGCGGGGCAGGGCTCAGTACCATCGCACTAAGGCTGAATTGGTTTCTGCTCAGCCCCTTCAACTTTTGAGTTGAATTGGATTACCACCTCAAGACCCACTGCTTTTGCGACTCGCGTAAGGGTGGGAAGGGTGACGTTTGGGAATCCGTTGCGAACGAGGGATACGGTCTTGGCAGCGACCCCCGCTTTTTCAGCGACCTTCTCATTCGTTAGTCGTTGAACACCCATGGCAGCATTGATTGGATCCGGGCTGTACATCTCTTGTGCCTCCGTACTGATGGAGTGATTTGCTCCATTCATGGAGAAGATAAATCAGGGCAATTTCCATGTCAATACATTTAAGTAATAGTTCTATACATGAATGTAGTACTACATCTGTTAAATGTTTTGCTGTGCAAATGGAGAGAGCGGAAACCTTGGCTGAATTTGTCAGCCGTGTCAGGCAAGAGAGGCGGTTGTCATTAAACGACGTGGTTCGTCAAAGCGGTAATCAAATTGCTAACAGTCACGTATCTCGAATTGAGAATGGACTAACAACGAATGTAACTACTGAGAAGCTACGTGCGCTAGCTAAAGGCTTGGGAGTTTCGGAAGAGGAAATCTTTACAGTCGCGCGAGGTGGCAAACTTATAACCAGTGACGATCTCGCCGACGACGAGCAGGTAGCGGCCCTCTTTTATGACTACAAGGATTTGACCGACGAGGATAAGCAGGAGCTGCGCGCCATCTGGGAGATGTTCCGCGAGGAGATCAGGCGCAGGAAGCTCAAGCCGAAGAAGAAGCGGTGACGGGCGAGGGGGGGTTGGGCCGCGGCGGCCCCGGTAGATGTTCCGGCCTTCTGACCAGCTCAGGAGGATCGACTGGAACGATAGGATCCTGACTCCGGCCGATTCCGACGGTATTTGCCAGAGGGAAGGGGTGTTGATGAAGGATCGGGTCATGAGGTGGCGAGGCATCTACATGGCCTGCGAAGGCATACCCTGCATTGCAATTCACTCATCGCTGCGCGGGGCGGAGAGATCCGAGGTGGTGTGGCACGAGATCGGCCACCACCTGCTGCACACGCCGACGACGTGCTTCTTCACCAGGAGCACGGCCAGGAAGATGGAGTTCGAGGCGCAGGTGGTGATGGCCTGCGCGCTCGTGCCCCGCCCGCTGCTGGGGAGGACGTTCGCCGAGCTGCAGGAGGAGTACGGCTACACAAGAGAGCTGCTCTGGTTCCGCAAGGGAGTATTTGAGCAGTTCAGGACTTGAAATTTGGAAGGGCGGAATTCTTAAAGACAAGTTGCGCGATGCTGAAGCCGTTGTTGATTAGGAGTATTTTGTGCCACCTAAAAAGCGCTCATCAAATAAAGGTACTCCGGGTTCACAGCTTACTTTCCTAGACCTGGGTAATTTTTCATCGGTAAGCGCACTTAAAGCCACTGAAGCAGAGATGCGTGCCCAAGCTGATTGGCGCACCGAAGTGCCAGTGCGTCCATCCTTCCCGCTGTTAGTCCTCCCACGACGGTACGAGGCATTAGAAGCTGAAGCCAAGATTAGAAATTTACCAATACGGCCTTTGGTAAGGCCTGTTCGCGAAGCACTAGCGGACATTGAGCGGGAAATCCGTCTTGTCCGCGAGATGGCTATGGGAAGGCTCTACGTTATCAGTGGCGTTACCGGTAGCGGTAAAACGACCTTTTTGAATTCGCTCAGTCTATTTGTTGACTCTATTAAGACGTATAACGCGAAGGGAATGGCGCTGGACCAGCGTGGCGCTGTCGAGGGCGCATTAGCATTACTACGCAGAGACCCAGACCTTGTTTCCGTAGTCGTATTAGAAGGTCGCGAAGCGCCGGGGTCGCTCCGCGATGAAGAGCTTGATTTGCTCTTAACGACAATTAACCTAGATTTTCGTAGTGATGTTGGCCGCAGAACGTTATTTGTCATCCCCACGACATCTTCGTCACTGGCGCAGGCAATTAGCAAAAGGGCGGCAGAAATTGGTGGCATGACAACTCGGGAGCGCCCGTTTTTCGTGTTCGATGGCCCACCTCGAAGCCAATTTGTTCAGATCACAAATGAGACGTTGAGTGCCTTTAACGAATCCCGCACTTTATTAGACTACGGAATATCAGATGAGCTCGCCAAGGCGGTGGCCGAGGCCTCACAGTCAATAGGCCAATTCATTGAGAACTGCCATCACGAAATTACCTCCCGACGAGCCAAGTTAGAAGCTTCTGCCTCAGAAGTTAAGCACAAACGTGTCCACCTCTGGATGGTTTTCTGTTCGTATGAGGATGATCTTCGCCGCAATCATGACATTGTACGTGCTCTAACCGTAGGTGAACGACAGTCCGTACAAATTTCACGAATTTTGGGCGGAGATTCTAAAGAAGTAAGAGAGTGGCAGACGAGGGCGGCAGAGTTCGCTCAGGCAGCTTCTTATCTTGATTTAAGAATCTTGTACTTGCCGATGAGAACAGCGCTCGCGCTTGTTACGGCATACGCTCCTCAAGAGCTTATGGATGCGCTCAAGGGGAAGGAATTAATTCAGCGTGAGACGGTTCGCGTGCGCGCGCAAGAATCGCTTGCTAATACAGCTATAGGTGCTTTCCTGCAACAGCGCGGGTTCGTAGACGACCCTTCGAGACGCGGTCGGCTGGACGATAGACAGAAGTTGATTTTTCAGGAGCTAATGAAGCTAGTTGCAGACGAAACTATCTTGAACGCTATGGTTGCTCAGACCCTCCGCGATTGGCTTAAAGATCCTGAAGTAGTTGTCGCAACAGAAAAAGAGTTGAATGAGACTAGGACCATTATCGGCGACATTGCCGTTATCTCTCCCACTGACATTTACTGCCTTGAGATGAAGTGGAGATCGACGGTGCTAAATGACTCAGATGTTTTACGTGAGACAGTTTCCCGCGTTACGGACTTTGTTAAGAACCTGCCAGAGTTGAGACATTTATTGACGGTCAAGTAATGAAGCATTCGAGGCGATGTTAGTACAACGACGCCAGCCACCTGATCACGGCGTCACTTCCCAGTAGTTAAGCCATGCCGGACGACACGGACATTCCCGCCAGCGCAGATCTGCAGACCACCAGCCCGAAGCCCTTCGTCTTCGTCTTGATGCCTTTCAGGGCGGACTTAAGAGACGTCTACTTGTACGGCATCAAAGCTGCAGCCGATGAGGTCGGAGCGTACGCCGAGCGAGTAGATGAGCAACGCTACGCTGAAGGTATCCTCGACCGAATTTACAATCAGATCAATAAGGCAGATGTCATCGTTGCCGACATGACCGGCCAGAACCCGAACGTGTTCTACGAGGTGGGGTACGCCCACGCGCTGGGGAAAATTGTTTTGCTGGTGACCCAAAACACTGACGACATCCCCTTCGACTTAAAACATCGCCACCACATAGTCTACGGAGGGAGCATCGAGAAGCTGCGGCAGGAACTCGCCCCGTGGCTCCAGTGGGCCATAGCCGAGTCTAAAAACCGCGCCGGCGCGCGCCCGGTCGAGCGCTTCAGCCTCTCCGTCTTAGGCGTTGAACTGTCCGAGTCAAAGGGTGCAGCTGAGGTTACTGTCGTAAGGGCCACAGGACTGCAAGTCTTTTGGATAGTGCAACTGCCCGTCAACATCAGGAACGGGACGCCAGGGGTCGAGATGGTATTCACCCACGCTTACCTGTTCGCTCCGCCCAACGCGCCCGTGAAGGTACTCAATCCTTCATTAGGCGATTACCTAGGCGCGCATTACGAAAGCGTAGCCTTCGCCGCACACCCAGCCGATGCCTACGACGGGCTGACACGACAGCACGCGTTAGACGGCCCACCGCTTCACATCCCTTACGCCGCCGTCGCTTCATTCTCTTTCACTCTTGAGGCGACACAAGGGATGGGGATCGCCGAGAACTTCCGGCTCAGGATGTTGCGCGGCGGGAGCGTGCACGACTTCCCGTTCAGGCTCGAAGCCACGTTCGAGCCTGCGAATAACGTAGACGTAGAAAAGGGTCCGCCGCTAGAGGCCGCGTAATACGTTCCCCTTGTTGATGAATGGAAGTGTTTTCTGACGCTGAAGACTAACTGAGGTGGGGCGTCACCCCTTGATTACGTAGGCTCGGGAAGGACCCGCGGCTTCCGGAGCAGTATCTAGAATTGGAGTCGGTTGACTAACTCGCCCTCAAGCTCCAGAAATGTCTATACGTTCGCCCGCCGCTGTGGTATATAGCTGCGGCCTTACGATTCCTCATCTCTCCGAAAGGGCGGACCATCTATGTCAGCCCCCATCACAGTCCAAGAGGTCGCGAGCCGTCTTACTCGTTTCCCACACGACAACTACAGCTACATCGGAGGCTTCATGAGGAGCTTGACTCGGGCGGCTTCCGAAGCAGAGGAAAAACTGGACGGTGACCGATGAGCGATTCGGAAATCAATAAGGGCGTCGCACGTCAGGCCGGCGAAGATCTCGCCGGGCAGTTTCCGGGCCTCGACGAGCTCATCGAAAAGACGATCAGGCGTGAGCTCGGGAAACGCCGCCTCGGGCCCGTGAGAAGTGAACGGGCCTTTCTTACTCCCGACACATTCGTTAATTGGTTCCGGAATCTGACGACGAAATTAAAGGGTATCTACTCTGCCGCGGTGGCAGTTCCGGGTCTGTTGACCGTTGGCGGGTTGATGATAAAAGCAATCCAGTCCCCTCTAGGAGGGGTTAATCAACTTACGAAAGAAAGGTTCCTGTTAAGTATTCTCTTCCTCCAATCTTTCGTCGTGTTCGTGCTTTTTTGGATGATCCCGAGCCGAAGGGCCGTAATCGAAGAGGCGATCGGCGAGCTCGGGAATCAATCTGAAGCCCCGCATGGAAAGGAGTGGGATACTTTCCAAGCCGAAAAATACGTCAGGGCAAACGCCATCTCAGTAAAGTTTTTACGAATGTGGAAACTCGCTTGGCTCGCTTGGGCCGCATTGTATTTTGCCTGGGGCGGCGTTGTCTTAGCGGGTTATTTGTCAGGCAAGTCCCTCACTCCTCCCGGACAGGGTCAGATTGGGTGGATGGGCATCTGGTCGCCTCTCACGGGGTTCTTTAATAACCTTTCATCCGTTTTTCTCCTCATGTGCTACCGGGAACTCGCTTTCCCGACTGACGCCAATGAGGATGATCAAGGTCTCCTGTTAACTGTGCTGGTGATGATAATCAGCATCGTCGGCGTGGTTGAGTTCATCAGCATCACTAGTGCTCCACTCTATCCGGTAGGGAAGGTCACGGGTTGGGTTACTGGGTTTACGGCGGGTGCGGTCATCGCCTTATTAACGGGAAGGCTTGACAGCAAGCTCATCAACCCTCCCACGGCAATAACTGTGATGCTCTATCTTTACGCCGCCATACAGGGAAGCGTTGTCATCTTCCAAGAAGACCTGGAGTTGATGATAGCGGTCACCAGTGCGGCCTTCCTGTTCAAAGTGATTCTTTTTCTGTTGATCGCATGGTTATCGGGGAGTGGTGTTCTGACTTTCTACCTGGCGGAATTGAACGTAATTTATGAAAAGGCCTTTAGTAAGAGGAAGATATTTGCCAGGGAGGTACTGAGAAAGGAGCAGGCAACCTGGTCTATGCGCCCTGAGTGAGCCCGGGATCAGGAGCCCATCCTCTTTGGGCCGAGAGTCCGACACGTTGTTGATGAAGGGCAGTATTCTCTGCTGCTGGAGGATGCTTGAGGTGGGGCGAGCGCCGCGATTCTTTTCCACATGTAAGGACCCATCGAGCAGGCGTCATGCTTCAGCCTTGAGGTCGGAGAGGAGCCGGCCGAACGCCTTCTCGAATTCGTCGTGGCTCTTCCAGCCCGAGAAGTCAGGGATGAAGTACTCGCGCACCTCCACTGCGAGGTCCTTACCCGTGTCGGCGTCGAAGCACTCCCACTCCCTGAGAGCGTCGTAGTCCATCAGCCGGATCGGGAAGAGCTTCCGCCGATTCTCACGCACCTCGGCCTTGCGCGCCCTGCGGATCTCGGTCGTCACCCACTCGCTGCGCATACTGCTCTCCGACAGTACCAGCAGCAGCCGGTCGTGGACTTGGATGGCGCGGTCTATCTGCTCGTAGAGCTTCCGCCCACCTTTGACGTCCTCGGGCGCGAACCAGACGCGCAGGCCCGCCGCACGCATCCGCTCGTGGAGCCGGCGGGCGAAGTCTTCGTCTCTACTCGAGTAGCTGATGAAGCAGGAGTGGAACTGGATGGGCCGGAGGGAGGCTACGAGCGCTGGGAGCTGGGTGATCACATCGTTGGGAAAGCCGCACCCCTGCAGGAATACTTCGGGTATCCCCCCCTCAGAGATGAAGATGGTGCTGATGCTTATTTCAGAGGGGCCACCGTGTTTCACCTCTTCAAGACCTAGTACGTTGCTCAAGTCAACATCGACGAATATAGCGTGCATCACTAAGGACTTACTGAAATTCGCATTACTAAGATCGGTGCTGATGAATTTGGTGCGGAATAGCGTCGCGTTTCTCAGATCTGCATGGCTAAGGTTAGCGTTGTCAATAGTTGTATAAAGGGCCTTTGCACCGTTGAGGGTGGCACCTTGGAGATCCACGCCGGGTAGATTTGCTCCGCTCAGAATAGCCCCGGTCAAATCAGCGCCAGGGAGATCTGCGTTGGACAGATCGGCATCGCTTAGATCGGCCCCGGTCAGATCAGCTCCTGCGAGTTTCAAATATCTGAGGTCAGCTTTTCGTAAGTCCAATACTAAATTTGTATGCTCTCGCTTCCATTTATTCAGCGCCTCTACTCCTTGCTTCACCAGCTCTAAATGCTCATCGGTTGCCATCAAGATTGCTCCGTTGAAGTGAGATCGGAATCCGGGCCGTAAGGTAACCGATTTGCGGTGCAGTAAGCTATTGCGAAGCTTTATTACGCTTCGGGGCATTAATCACTTACCTTGTTGATGAAACGACTATAATGCTGACGCTGGCGATTCACTGAGGTGGGGCGTGACCCTCGGTTTGAAAAAGCTGGGAAGGACCCACGGACTGTGCTAGCTTGAGCGCTGTGGGATCGATAGTAATGTCTTCGTAGGAATTGAAAAGTTCCAACGGAAAGTCAGGCGACCGTATTCCACAATTGAACCTTTCTGTGGAATAGCGTCCGTGAAGGTGGCATACGCACGGCGCCTGCCCCAATTGGTGGCCTAACAGCCGCCTCGTCTGTCCGCCAGGAGATCTTATGATGCGCTTACCGGCAATCGTTATTGTGCTAGCGGCTCTGCTCCTGCCCTTATCACCACAGACTGCCGAGCCACGAGGGTGGTCAGATATGACTAAGGCAATTGGGAGTACTGCGTTTAATGACGTCGAAACCCTGCGTGATCGTACTTTTAACCTCGTGGTGCCTGGGGCGACGATGGAAGATGCGTTGTCGGTCACGCCTGCCGACGCGTTTAAGGTCGAGCACGCCAGCCCTGACACGTTCCGGGTCACGATTGTGAATCCGTCGGCGTTGGTTGATACGCCGGCCCCCAACATACAGCAATACCATCCTTTCAAATGGAAACTAATATTAGGTGGGGAGACGCGTTTGAAGCCGGCGATCGAGGGTCTGGCCAGTTGCCACTACTACATCCGATTCCGCCAGACGGGCGGCGGTGAGATAGATCTGACGAAGTATGATGACTCCTATGAGGTGACGTGGGATTTGTCGAACCGGGCGGCAATCGAATCTGTCGCACGCGAAGGCTCCGGCCTTGCGGTGACGCGCCCCGCAGGTTCGACTGATGAGGCAAGGATTCGGCTGCGGATCAAGAAGACGGGCACTATCGATCTCAGCACGGACTGGATCCCGATTCAGCTGTGTCAAAGTCCGCGAGCCGTGCACACGCCGACGCCGGCGCCGACGCCCACAAATACCCCTACTCCCACGCCTAGGCCTAGGCCCACACCGGAGGAGGATCCTGAGCCTGCGCCGAGAGACTGCTTCCTAATCAAGGATGTGTCCATAGAAAAATGCACTGACGAATGCGGTACCTTCCAGATCACGCGAACCGTTGTTGTGACGAACACATGCAAAAGTCGGGTGCGCTGTAACGATATGAAGTGGTATCTCTTGGATGCTGGTGACAGGATGGTCGCAACCGCCGTGCACTGGGTTGACCTGTACGGCGGAGATAGTACTAGGTTCGCCGTTATACTTAAGTCGCCCGTGGATTTACCAAAGTTCGATTTGGATCAGCACAAGGGTAGTTGCTTCTACAATTGAGCCCGAGCCATTGAAACGTCTCTAAGCTTGTTGAAAGCTCTTAGGCTCTCCACGAGACCTCGTGCCTGTGGCAGGGTTGTGGCAGGAAAAGAGAGAAAAGCCGGGAAGTGTAAGGAACTGGAAGGGACTGGGGGGTAAATCCCCTGAAAATGCCCGCGGCTGCAACCCGTAGCAGAATCAGCGACTTACCTTTTACCGACTCATTTGGTTCGCAATGCGGAGGTCAGGGGTTCGATCCCCCTCTGCTCCATCTACCGAGTCAGCGACTTACGGCTATCCGCGGGGGTAGCCGTTTTCGTTTGGGTACGCCCCCGGTCGCCCTAAAGAGGAAATCCGGATCAACCGGGCGCGCACACCACACCGAGGCCACCCGAGCTAACGATGAGATACGAGCTAACTTACGCCCCGGTCGAATGAGTTGTTAGGCATCTCACGGACACTAGCCCCTATGGGAACTCGAAGTCTCGGCAAGAAGTGTTTGAATGAGCCCCTCGATGGCCCCTCCGACCTCGCCCCCCAGTCTGACGGCCCGTACCTTGCCGTCCCGATCAATTAGGGCAATCGTGGGATACCCCACGACCCCGTAAGCTGCCAGGCTCGCCTCCGTACTGATCACGAACCCCGGCTTCGCCTTCCGCTCGGCCTTGAGCGACCGAAGTAACCGCAGCTCTTGCTGCTCCGTTAAATTCTTCTGTTGCCCGTAGTAGCCGTAGAACCGGGTGACGACGACGACTACCAAGCCCTTAGCTTCGTATTTTTCCTTGAGCGAATTTAAGGCCGGAACGCTCTCCACGCAGGGGCCACACCAGTGGGCGAAAAAATCCAGCAGGACGACTTTCCCTTTCAGAGCTCCAATATCCAGCTTCGGCGTATCTATGTATTTAATCCCTTCGATGGGCGGGGCGGATCTCCCTAATAGCCTCGCGCGGCCGATAGCGCTCTCGACGTGCCGCGCCACCCTCTCGTTTGAAGCGAGATGACCGTGCCGGAGCCGCGACAGCAGCGAGGCGAATAACTCCTCCGCCTCGGCAGCGTTCCCCGACTCGATGTACATCTCTCCTAATTGGGCCACCTGTTCGAGCACGGCAGCGGCGAGACCGTCGTCAACCTTCTGCCCTTCGACTAATGGCAGGAGTCTCAAGTTCCTTTTCTCCCCGAGGCGGATCGCGTCGCCGAGTCTCCCGGTACGCAAACCTTCAATCAGGGATTGGACGTATTCGTCAGCATCCAAGTCGTAATCAGGGCCGTCGAGCAGTTGTTTCGCGACCGAGATCGCGGCAGTCCACTTCTTTTGCCCCACCAAAGCCCACAGCAAGAGCCGGCGGGCCACCGCCGCGTCCCCGGCCGGGTCACGTAAGTAAGCAGTGAAAGCTCTCTCGGCACCCTCCGGCAACTGGGCTATGACGTGGACTAGGCCCAAGTCGAACAACTGTTTCCCTCCCCAATCCTCCAGCTTGAAGAGCTTCGCATACCGTCTAGCACGGCGCACCTGTTCGGCGTCATCCGCGGCGCTGATTTCGGGCGTCGGGTTCTTAGAGTTCCCCGGCGTGGGAGGTCTCTCTCTAGCCAGCCGATACGCTTCCGTAGGGGTAAGTGGGACAGACTGCTTTTGGGCAAACGCGGGCGCGATACCCGTAAGGGCGACAACTATGGGTGCGAGAAGTAGTTTCATTGGCTCACCATCTGGCCTTTGCCGGAGTTGAAAGACGCCTCGCGCCGGAGCCAAGCCGTCGCGCGCATTACTCAACGTCGGATATGAAAACCGGGGCGGCGCGGGGTCGGTTCGGGAGGCCCGTTAGGCGTCGCCGCGCCCGCGTGTCGGGCCGTGTTAATAGCCGTCGAGCGCGGATGTCGTGATGCGGCCTACCTCCCGGCCCGTGGTCACGCCGTTGGTGAAATCTTCTTCGGGGTAATAGACCCAGTACTCGGTGGGCCGTTCCGAATCCCTACCCAGAACTAACCTGAATGCCTTCGCCCCATCTTCGACCTCGATCTCAATGGATTTGGTGGGGTGGCTGTGGTGGGCCGGTATGTCATCGACCTGTGACAGGGCGGTCAGAATAGTGCCGGCGTTTGGCACGTCCCGCCCGTCGACGCGCAACTTGTAAGAGCCTGAAAGTCCTTCCAAGTCGGCCAAGACTTTCTCCCTCGCGTTAGCCGCTGCCGAGTGGTGCAGGTAGCCCACGGAGATGATCGACGCCGCGAGGACGGCGACCCCCGCGAACGGGAATTTCATGCGCGACGCATCATCCCCCTCCGAGACTTTCCGGGCCGCGCGCCACGCGATCAGCCTCACCCACACGTATAGGAAAGAACTAACCAGAATGAGAAGTAGCAGGGGGTTAGATCAGCCTGAGTGCCACGAAGTTAAATCCGCCTACTACGAGGTAGACACCTGACGCCCGAATTAACCGGCGGGCGATCAACTTCAAGGAGGAGAGACTTGCCGATTGCGAGTCCGGTTGAGTGAGTTGTTAGATGCGGCATCGCGTAAAACTGGAAGCCGACTCAGTAGTCGTCGCGGAGGAGGTAGGCCCCGTAACCGACCACCTCCCTCGCGGTCGAGTATACATCCCTCAGCTCGAAGTACTGCGCGTGCGCGGAGAACACCGGCGCGACTCCCGCGCGCTTCACCGCCAACCTCATGCGGGGGACGTGGAAATACTGAGAGACGACCATCGCACTCCGCCACCCGTTTTCCCCCATCATCCGAGCCGCGTTCCGCGCCGTCAGGTGTGTCGTGGCCCCTCCGCTGTCGACGTGAACGCGGCCGTCCGGCACCCCGTTCTCGACCAGATACCGCTTCATCACCTCCGCCTCGTCGAACCCTTCGCTGCCCACCCCGCCGCTAACGATCACGTTGGGGAACAGCCCCTGCCGGTAAAGGGAGACGGTTTGGTCGAGCCGGGCGCGTAGTCTCGCCGAAGGGCGACCGTCTTTTCCGACGGTGTTACCCGGGACGATAGCCACGTCGGCCGCGTGGATGTCATCGGTCAGCCCGTCGGCCACGATCAGCGCGGCCGCCGAGGCGAAGGCCAGCGTGATCGGCAAGGCCGTGAGGAGCAGAACCCGCTTCGTTCTTTTCCGCCAGATATGTTGCATACGTGGAAGCACCTAACGCTCAAAATAACCGGGCGCGGATGCAACCTCGGGAACAGCTAAGTTCACGACGGGAGCCGCGCTATTCGCGCCCCGGTAGTGCGCATGAGCCAATGACTAAATACCCGGCGAGCAAACCGGGTGGCTGCATAATCGTTTACCTCATCCGTATAGATTGGGACAGGCAGTAAGCGCCTAACGACCGGCATCGGCGGCGCGCGGGCGGTTGAGGTTATGAGGGCTGCTAATTGCGCGCCCGCCGCGTGCCGTTGTCGGGCTGCCGCCGCGATTCATCTCACGACAGGCGCTTCGACACCCTATACACGAGCAACGCCAGATATATCAACACCGTGTAGGCGAGCGTCAGCAGGGCGAGCGGGTACCACGCCGCGCCGGGGATTTTCTGCCTCGCCCCGCCCGCACCGCCCGGCCCCGGCGGCTCGTTCGCCAGCGTCGCGAAGGTGAGCGAGGCGGCCAGCATCCCGTGCCCGATGCGGCGGCCGAAGCGCGTGCTCGCGGCGCACTCGTCGTCCACCTGCACGGGGTTGTGATCGCCCGTCAACTACGCGAACGCCCGGATGCAATCGTCCGTCATTGCCTTCACACGCGTCGCCGCGTCGCCAACCTTCGGCAGCATCGCAACCTCAAAGAGGATTTAGGAGTTAGGAGTTAGGAGTTAGGAGTTAGGATTTAGGGATCAGAAAAGATTTGTCTTTAACTAATCCTAACTCCTAACTCCTAACTCCTAACTCCTTACTCCTGCGTTCCGCCCGCGAGGAACTTGAGCACGGCGGCGTTGAAGTCGGCGGCGCACTCGAACTGCGGGCCGTGGCCGCAGTTGTCGAAGACGACGAGCCGCGAGCCTACGATCTCGCGCTTGAACCGCTCGCCCTCGCGGGCGAGGGGCGTGAGCCTGTCTTCGCGGCCCCAGACGACGAGCGTCGGCTGCTTGATCGCCCCGAGCCGGCCGTCGAGCATGTCCTCGCCGCGGTGGATCGACTCGATCAGACTTTGGATCGTGTGGCCGTCGCCGGCCGAGATGCGCTGCGCGAGCATGGCGTCGATGGCGGCGTCCGAGGCGGCCAGTTGCTTGTTGGCGAAGATCATCACGGCCAGTTGGCGCGTCGCGTCGCGCGTCGAGGGGTTGAGGCCGGAGAGCGCGGCGAGGTCGAACTCCTTCGGCAGCCGGAAGCCCGCGGCGTCCACCAGCACGAGCCGCTCGACGCGCGCCGGCTTTTGCAGCGCGTAGAGCGCGGCGATCCAGCCGCCCATCGAGTTGCCGACGAGCGAAGCTTTTTCTATCTTCAGCTCGTCTAAAAACTTGTCGAGGAAGTCCGCGTACGTGCCGACGCGGTAGTTAATGAAGGGCTTGTCCGAGCGGCCGAAGCCGATCTGGTCGGGCACGACGACGCGGTACTTCTGCGCGAGCGCGGGGACGTTGAAGGCCCAGTTCGAAGTGTTCCCGCCGAGGCCGTGCAGCAGCACGACGACCGGCCCCGTGCCCGCCTCGACGTAATGAATCTTCTGCCCGAAGACCGTCACCACCTTGCCCGCGGGCTGCGCCCCTTGCGCGACGGGCGCGGGCGTGGACGGCGCGCGGGCCGCCCCAGCGTTCTGCGCCACCGCCGTGCGCGCGCCGTAGCCCGGCAGGGTGACGAGCGCCGCGAGCACCGCCGCCGTCGCGCGCGAGACGGCGCGCGCGCCTCCTTTGTTGCTCGCCATCCGCGCCTCCTGTTCGTTCTTCTTCATCTCTGCTCCGCTCCTTTCACGGCCTCGTAGAGTTCGCGCAATTCCTCGCGGAAGTTCTCCGCCACCACCTCGCGCCTGACCCTGAGCGCCGCCGTCCGCGTGCCGCTGACGGTCGCGGGGCGGCGCGCTTCCACGGGCGGGTCGGCGGGCCGGGACTCGTCGCGCGGCCGCGCGGCGGTTAACGGACTCGGCGGGCGGCTTCGGCCGGTTCCACCAAAGGTGAGGCCCGGCCGTGAAGAACGCAAGCGTTCTTCACGGCCGGGCCTCTCTACTTATCCGGCGGCCGGTTGGCTCGGCTGCTTAGTAACCGTTCCAGCCGTCGCGGTAGCCGTTCTCGAAGCCGGCGCGGAAGAAACGCTGGTAGAGGGCGCGGCTGCCGAGGCGCGAGCTGTAGTCTTTGCTCGCGTTGCGGTAGTCGCTCTCGTCCGCGAAGTTGAACCGCTCGTTGCGGCGGCGGTCGTTGCGGCCTTCCTCGATGCCCTCGTTGTAGCCGGCGTTCAGGGCCGTCTGGCGGAGTTGGGACGAGCCGCCCCAGTTGCCGTAGTTGCCCCACTCGCGGCCGCGCCGCTCCTCGCGCCTCTCTTCACGGCGCTCCTGACGCTCCTCACGACGTTCCTCGCGCCGCTCACGGCGCTCCTCGCGGCGCTCGCGCCTGTTGCTCTGCGCCGAGGCGACCGGCGCGGCCGTCACGAGCAGCCCCAGCGCCAGCGCCAGAACCGTCAGTCTCTTACCATTATTCCTCATCTCAATTAGCCCCCTTCAATCTTTGCACGCATCCCGTCCGGCTCGATGCCGGCCGACGGGCCGTGCCCGCGCATCTACTACCATCAATCGCCGTGCCACGAAGCGCGGCGCGCATTCGGCCCGTAAAAGCAGCACTTCCCGGTGACGCGTGCGCCCGCCGCGTGCACTATAATGTCCCTACTCGTAGTATAACGTGCAGACACGCCGCGCCCGCCCCGAGGCGAGGCGAACACGGAAGAAAGGGGAACGTTTCCGATGGCAGACAACAAGAAGGACGGCAAGTGCGGCCGCGAGACCTGCGGGTGTCCGCCGGCCGAGGACAGCGACTACTGTGGCCCTGAGTGTGAGGACGCGTCTAAGGTGCACATGATGGAGATCGGCTGCTCGTGCGGCCACCCGGAGTGCGGCTAGCGGCGCGCGCCGCCCCTCAGGCTCACCACTAAACCTCGGACGGCGACGCAAGCCCTCCGTTAAATTCCAGACGGCTCTGCGCGCCCCGCCGCGCGCGGCCCCCGCGCCTCGCGCGAACGGGAGGCGAGGCGCGGGGGCGTGCGCGTCCTCGACCGCGGGGACAAGTTGCTTTGCCGAATGACACGACCGTCGTCCCGCTCCTCGACAGTTCGGGCAAGCCCTACCGGCACGTCGCCACCCGCAACGACATCACGGAACGCAAGCGCGCCGGGGGCGCGTGCGCGAGGGACGCGGCGCTGAAACTGCTCCTGAGTTGGTCGCCCCGCGTCCCGCGGCCGACGAGCCGCCGCGCGCTCCCGCCTCCCCCGCCGCAAACTCTAAAGTCGCCCGGCGTCGCCTGAAAACTTTTTTATGAGAGACACGCCAACGAACGAACACGCGACGCGCGTCGCCGTCATCGGCAGCGGCCACGTCGGCGCGACCACGGCCTACGCGCTCGTCCTCTCGGGCGCGGCGCGCGAGGTCGTCTTGATCGACCGCGACCGCGGGCGCGCCGAGGGCGAGGCGATGGACTTGCAGCACGCCGCCGCGTTCGCGCGCCCCGTCCGCGTCTGGGCCGGCGACTACGCGGACGCCGGGCGCGCCGACATCGCCGTCATCGCGGCCGGCGCGGGGGGTCGCCCCGGCGAGACGCGCCTCGATCTTTTGGGCCGCAACGTCGTCGTCATCCGCGAGAGCATGAGGGAGCTGCTCGCGGCCGGCTTCGGCGGCGTCGTGCTGATGACGACGAACCCGGTGGACGTGCTGGCGCAGGTGGCGCAGGAAGAATCGGGGCTGCCCGTGGCGCGCGTCATCGGGTCGGGCACGGTGCTCGACACGGCGCGGCTGCGCGCGATGCTCGGCGAGCGGCTCGGCCTTGAGGCGCGCTCGATCCACGCCTACGTCATCGGCGAGCACGGCGACTCGGAGATCGCCGCGTGGAGTTCGGCGCGCGTCGCGGGCGTGCCGCTCGGGGACTACTGCGACGCGGTCGGCCAGCGGATAGACTTCGACGAGCTGCTCGGCCACGTGCGGCGGGCCGCGCCCGAAATCATCAGGCACAAGGGCTACACGTCCGTCGCCATCGCCTCGTGCGTCGCGCGCGTCTGCGAAGCGATCCTGCGCGACGAGCAGACCGTCCTCCCCGTCTCGACGATGACGACGGGGCAGCACGGCGTCGGCGGCGTCTATCTGAGTCTGCCCTGCGTGGTCGGGCGCGGCGGCGTCGGGCGCGTCATCGAGCTCCCGCTCGACGAGGACGAGCGCGCCGGCCTGCGCGCCTC
>DATCVD010000815.1:0-2580 GCA_036567125.1 Pyrinomonadaceae bacterium
GCGCACGCCGACCGTCGTCGCATTCAAGCCGGCCGCGCGCGCAAGCTCGACCGTCTGCGCGAAGTCGCGCGCCGTGAACTCGACCTCGTGGCCGCGCGCGCGGAGTTCGGGCGCGAGCGCGCGGAAGAACGGCACATGCGGCGAGTTGGCGAGGTCGATCCAGATACGCAACTTTGGAGTGACGGGCGGACGGGCGAGGGCGGCGGCTCGCGGCCCGCCGCCTTTTCGTTCACGCGCGCGCGGCTTCCGCGCCGAAGCGGCGGACGGCGTCGGCCACGCGCGCGAGCGCGTCACGGGGAAGCTCCGGGTACATCGGCAGCGAGAGCGTTTCGCGCGCGGCGCGTTCGGTTTCGGGCAGCGCGCCCGGACGGACGCCGAGGTCTGCGAACGCCTTTTGCAGGTGGACGGGCACGGGGTAGTGGATGCCCGTGGCTACACGCTCACGCTTCAGGTGCTCGGCCAGCTCGTCGCGGCGCGGCGTGAAGACGGGGAAGAGGTGGTGGACGGGCACGTTCTCGTAAGTCGCGTCTTCGAGCAGGCGGACGCCCGACGCGTCGGCGAGCAGACGCCGGTACTCGGCCGCGTGCGCGCGCCGCGCCCCGTTCCACGCGTCGAGCCGGCGCAGCTTCACGCGCAGCACCGCGCCCTGAATGCCTTCGAGCCGGTAGTTGTAGCCCACCCGCTCGTGGAAGTACTTGCGGCTCTGCCCGTGATCGCGCAGCTCGCGCAAGAGCCGCGCGTGTTCGTCGCTGTCGGTCGTGACCGCGCCGCCCTCGCCGTAAGCGCCGAGGTTCTTGCCGGGGTAAAAGCTGAAGCACGCGAGCGGCGCGAGGCTCCCCGCGCGCCGCCCCTTGTACTGCGCGCCGTGCGCCTGCGCCGCGTCCTCGACGACGGCCAAGTCATGCCGGCGCGCGATCTCCGTGATCGCGTCCATGTCCGCGCAGCGGCCGTAGAGGTGGACGGGCATCACGGCGCGCGTCCGCTCAGTGATCGCGGCCTCGATCCTTTCGGGGTCGATGAGGCAGGTGCGCGGATCGACGTCAACGAAGACGGGGCGCGCGCCCGCGTGGCGCACCGCCGCGGCCGTGGCGACGAAGGTGTGGCTGACGGTGATGACCTCGTCGCCCGCCCCGACCCCGGCGGCGAGGAGCGCGACGTGCAGCGCGGCCGTGCCGGAGTTGACCGCGACGCAGTGCCGCGCGCCGCAGTAGGCGGCGAACTCCGACTCGAACGCCTCGACCTCCGGGCCGAGGACGAACTGCGTGCTGTCGAGCACGCGCGCGACGGCCGCGTTGACCTCGTCGCGGATCGTCTCGTACTGCGCCTTGAGATCGACGAAAGGGATCATTTTCAACTAAAGACGCGCGCCGGTCAGTCGCCGATTAACTCCGGCTCGGCCTCGCGCTGCCACACGTCGTCGTCGGCCGGCAGCTCGACGAGCCGGCCGCGCGCGCGCAAAGATCGCTCGGCGGCTTCGAGGATGCGGACGATGCGCAGGCCCGCCCGGCCGTCCGTCTCGGGGCGCGCGCCGCGCGTGACGCAGTCCGTGAAGTGCAGCGCCTCGGTGCGCAGCGCCTCGGTCGTGTCGAAGCGCGGCGCCCACATGTCGCCGGAGCGGTAGCTGACGAGCAGCTCGTAGACGTCCTCCGGGTGCTGGCCGAGCGTGACGCCCTTGTCGTAAACCTTCAGCTTCTCGCTCGGCTCAAGGTCGTCGTAAACGATCATCTTCTCGCCGCCGCCGATGAGCGTGCGCCGCACCTTGACGGGAGAGAGCCAGTTGACGTTGACGTGCGCGATCATGTTGCCGCCGAAGAAGAGCGTGATGTAGGCGACGTTTTCGGGCTGGCCGGGCAGGTGGCTCGTGCCCGTCGCGGAGACGGCGACGGGCCGCGCCGGCAGGACGTAGTCCATGATCGAGAGATCGTGGACGGCCAAGTCCCAGACGACGTTCACGTCGTGCTGGAAGAGGCCGAGGTTAATGCGGACGGAATCGTAGTAGTAGATTTCGCCCAGCGCCCCGCGCGTGATCAGCTCGCGGATTTTGCGCACCGCGCCCGTGTAGATGAAGGTGTGATCGACCATCAAGACGAGGCCGCGCCGCTCGGCCTCCTCGACGAGCCTCTCGGCCTGCTCCGAGTTCGCGGCCAGAGGCTTCTCGACGAGCACGTGCTTCGACGCGCGCAGCGCCGCCATCGTCAGGTCGTAGTGCGAAGCGACGGGCGTGGCGACGGCGACCGCCTCGACGCGCGGGTCTGCGAGCAGCTCGCGGTAGTCGCCCGTCAGGCGGACGGCCGGGTAGCGCGACGCGAGCGGCGCGAGCCTCTCCGCCGACACGTCGCACACGGAGACGACGGTCGAACCCGGCGCTTCCATGAAGTTGCGCACGAGGTTCGGCCCCCAGTAGCCGTATCCGATGACGCCAACCCCGATCATAAAAGCAAAGGGGCTAGAGTAGTTAAAGCGGGTATTGGGTCAGCAACTTTAACAACTCAGCCTGCAAGTTTCTATTGCGGTTATTGAACCTGTACTCGCACTCCTTGAGGTGCAGGTAGAACGTATGCGCCGCCACGCCATGAAACT
>DATCVD010000816.1:0-2682 GCA_036567125.1 Pyrinomonadaceae bacterium
GCCGCGGCCGAGGCTTCGCGCGGCGTCGGCCGGCTCGACCTCACGCACCGCTGCGTGCTCGTGTGCGCCGCGCCCGAGCACCGCTTCGACGTGGCGCGCGTGCTCGTCGAGAACGGCCACGAGGTTTACGTCGCCGAGGACACGACGCAGGCCATCGAGCGGATGCGCGAGAAGAAGATGGACGTCGTGATCCTCGAACCCTCCTTCGACGCGCAGGAGCAGGGCGCGGCCTTCATCCGGCGCGAGGTCGCGGCGCTCCGCCCCTCGGCCCGCCGCCGCCTCTTCTTCGTCGTCCTCTCGTCCGACTTGCGCAGCGGCGACACCCACCAAGCCTTCCTCGCGCACGCCAACCTGACCCTGAACGCGGCCGACCTCGCGGAGCTGCCCGTGCTGCTCGACCGCGCCATACGCGACTTCAACGAGCTGTACCGCGAGTTCAACCGCGTGCAGCAGGTCGCGCAGGTCTGAGGCGCGCGCCGCGCGCGACGCGGGCCGCGCCGCCCGGCGCGGGTACATTGACGATGCCGGACGCCGACGGTAATCTTTGCAGTCGGCGTCCGGCAAAACTTTTGTTCAGCGGTCTCCGCGAGGGGCGCGTTCTTCGTCCTCAGTCCGTCGCCGTCCGCGCGCACGACGCGCCGCGAAATTCAGATGGCAGCCCTCCCGCAGCACAGAGAGAGCGACGAGCGCGCGCACCGCGGCCACGGCCACGGGCACGCCCACGGCCACGGCCATAGCCACGGCAGCGGCCACGGCAGTGGCCACGGCGCGGCGCGGCGGAGCAAGGGCCGGCTCGTCTGGGTGCTCGGCCTGACCTCCGCCTACATGATCGCGGAGGCCGTCGGCGGCTACCTCACCAACTCGCTCGCGCTCCTCGCCGACGCCGGCCACATGCTGACCGACGTGGCCGCGCTCGCCCTCGCGCTGCTCGCCGTCTGGTTCGGCTCGCGCCCCGCCACGCCGCAGAAAACTTTCGGCTACTTCCGCCTCGAAATCCTCGCCGCCCTGACGAACGGCGTCGCGCTCGTCCTGATCGCCCTGCTCGTCATCTACCACGCCTACGAGCGCTTCCAAGCGCCCGGCGAGGTCGAGACCGGGCTGATGCTCGCGGTCGCCTCGGGCGGTCTGGCCGTCAACCTGTTCTGCGCTTGGCTGCTGCACGCGAGCCACGCCGGCGACCTGAACGTGCGCGGCGCGTGGCTGCACCTGATGGCCGACGCCGTCGGCTCGGTCGGCGCGATCACGGCCGGCCTCCTGATGCGCTTCTACGGCTGGCAGCGGGCCGACGCGGCGGTCAGCGCCCTGATCGCGCTCCTCATCGTCTGGAGCGCGTGGCATCTCATCCGCGAATCGACGAACGTCCTCTTGGAAGGCACGCCCGCGCACATCAACCTCGCCTCGGTCGAGCAGGCGATCCGCACGACCGGCGGCGTCGAAGACGTGCACGACCTGCACGTCTGGACGATCACTTCGGGCCTCGAAGCGCTCTCGGCCCACGTCGTCCACGGGCGCGGCGTCTCGCAGCCCGCGCTGCTCGGCGAGCTGCGCGCCAAGCTCCACGACCAGTTCGGCGTCGATCACCTCACGATCCAGATGGAGACCGAGGAGTTCGAGGACGAGCCGTTCCACTTCTGCAACGCGAGCGCCGTCTGCTTTCAAACGACGAGAGGTCAGAGGTCGGAGGTCGGAGGTTAGATAAGAAACTTCTTTTACTAACCTTCCGACCTCTGACCTCCAGCCTCTGCCCTTATGGAGATCAACCTTCTGCTCACGCTCGATCTGCGCGAACAGGCGGCCTTGCAGGCCGCGCTGGTGACGCACGGCGCGCCCGACCACCTCGTGACGATGGCGCTCACGGGCGCGTGCCGCATCTCGACGCTCGAAGATGCCCGCAAGCTCAAGCGCTGGCTCGCCGAGGCCCGCGCCGCCGAGACCGCGGACTTCGCCGCGCTCGAAACCATCGAGCGCGCGCTCGCGCGCTTCGGCATCTAGTCGTCGCGCGCCTCGCGAGGGTACGCGCCGGCGGCCGCCCTGACTGTCGTTCCGATTCGTTATGCCACAGATCGACCTAGCGTACGGGCGGGGCAAAGTGTCTTTCGCGGACGACGCGGGGCGCTTCCAGATTCTGACGCCCGCCGAGGCGGCCGCCGACCGGCCGCTCTCGGACGCGGAGATGGGCGCGCTGATTGACGACCCGCTCGACTCGCAGCCGCTCGAAGAGATCATCTCGCCGGGCGAGAGCGTGCTCGTCGTCGTCTCGGACGCGACGCGCGCGACGGCCGCCGGGCAGGTGGTCAACCTGCTCGCGCGCCGCCTCGTCGCGCTCGGCGTCGCGCCGCCCGATCTGCGGGTCATCTTCGCCACCGGCATCCACCGGCCCGTCACGGCGGCCGAGAAGGCCGAGCTGCTGACGCCCTTCATCACGCAGCGCGTCCGCACGCTCGATCACGACGCGGAGGACGCGAGCCGGATCGTCAGCCTCGGCACGACCGAGCGCGGCACGCCCGTCGAAGTCAACCGCGCGCTCGTCGAGCACTCGCACGTCGTCCTCACCGGCGCGATCAACTTCCACTACTTCGCCGGCTTCACCGGCGGGCGCAAGAGCATCTGCCCCGGCCTCGCCTCGGCGCGCGCCGTCGCCGCGACGCACCTGCAAGCCCTCGACTTCGAGACGGGCGGCCG
>DATCVD010000817.1:0-2633 GCA_036567125.1 Pyrinomonadaceae bacterium
CGGCACGCTGCCCGCCGACGCCGACGCCCAAACCGTCGCCGACCTCGCCTTCGGCCACGACGCCGCCAACAGCCTCGGCCTCCCCGACGCAAAACTCACGGCACAACTCCGCCGCGCCGCCGCGCGGTTCGGCCCGCGCGACTTCCTCCGCTTCGACCCCGCCGCGGAGCCTCCGCCGTCGGACGTGCCCGAAGACTGCCGCTTCGATCACACCGCGAACGAGCGCGGCGCGACGAGCTGCCGCCGCTGCGGCCGCCCGCTTCGGATGCGGACGCGGCAGGACGTTTGGTACGACGCTTTGATCATGGCCTACACGGGCGAGCGCGCCGGCGTGCGGCTCGGCGCGAGCTACGCGGAGGTCTTCCGCTGGCTGCCGTCGCTCCGGCCCTACCGCGCGCCGCGCGCCGCCGACGACGCGGAGTTCTACGACACGGCCTACGCGCTCACTCACGTCGTCTACACCCTGAACGACTACGGCCAGACGAGCCTCTCGCCGCGCTGGCTGCCCCGCGAGTTCGAGTTCCTCCGCGCGAACTTGCGCGAGGCCGTCCGCCTCCGCGACGCCGACATGCTCGGCGAGTTCGTCGATTCGCTCCGCGCCTTCGGCCTCGACGAGCGCGACGCGGAGATTCGCGAGGGCGTCGAATACCTGCTCGCCAACCAGAACGCCGACGGGAGCTGGGGCGACCGCGAAGCCGAAGACGTTTACCTGCGCTACCACCCGACGTGGGGCGGCGTCGCCGCGCTCAGCCGCTACCGCTTCGCGCGCGGCCGCAGCCCCCGCTTCAATCGCGTCAAAAACCTTCCCGGCGTCTGAAGGGCCGGAGTAAACTGTCGGCCGTCAAACGGCGGGAGGTAACTGGTCGGCCGTGAACACGCGAGCACAGCCGCGCGCGACGCCGCGCGCGATCTTCTTCACCCTCGCCGCCTGCGCGCTCGTCTCCGTCCTCGCGCGCGCGGCGGCGGCCAAGAACTGGCGCGGCATCGTCCCGCTCTCGACGACGCGCGAGGGCGTGGAGCGCATGCTCGGACGGCCCGCGCGCGAGGGCGGCGGGTGGCATTACTACGATCTCGGCGGCGAGGCCGTCGTCGTCTGGTTCGCCGGCGGCGAGTGCGATCCGTTGGGCCTCAGGTGGGACGTGCCGGCCGGGACGGTCACGCGCATCGGCGTCGTGCCCAAGCGGCGTCTGAGGGCCGCCACCTTGATCGGCGCGGGCACCGCGAAGACGGAGAGCAAGGGGGGCGGCTACGCCGTCCACCGCGACGAGCGCGCCGGCCTGACGGTCGAAACTAACGAAGGCTTCGTCGTCGTCGCCACCTACAGGCCGGGCCGCGCCGACGAAGCGCGCCGGTGCCGGGCGACGGAAGAGCTGCTCCACTTCCCGCACCAGTACCCGTTCGATAATTTCGGCACGATCCCGCGCGAGCACGAGTGGGCGCGGCTCGACAACTACGCCAACGCGCTGCTGGAAGCGTCGCCGCTGATGCGCGGCTCCGTCGTCGCCTACGCCGGGCGGCGCGCCTACCCCGGCGAGGCGAAGGCGCGAGCGGCGCGAGCGAAAAATTATCTCGTGCGCGTGCACCGCATCGAGCCGTGGAGGATCGCGGCGATTGACGGCGGCCACCGCGAGGAGGCGATGACTTCGCTCGAACTTTTTCCCATCGGCTACAACCTGTTCACCCCCGAAATCCTGCCGAACGTCCCGCCCGGCGAAGTAATCATCGTGGAACCGGCGAACAGGAAGCGACGGCCGGGCCGCGGGGTCGTCCGGCGCAGGAAGTGAAAGGGGCATCCGGTGAGCCGGAGACAGACGGAGTCGCGGGCCGACGCCCGAGCCGCGCCGCGGCCGGCGGGGGAGAAAGAATTTCGTTAGGGGCGGGAGGCGGAAAGGGCGTGCCGAGTCGCGGGCGGCGAAAGGCGTTAAGTAGTTTCGCCCTCGTCGCCGCCGAGCGCGGCCATGATCTCGGCGAACTGTTCGATCTGCTGGCGGGTGCGCTCAAGGGCGCGGCGGCTGTCGAGGTAGGCGGCCCAGTGCGGCGTCGCGGTCAGGGCTTCGAGCACGTCCGAGCCTAACGCCTGCGCCATCAGCGCGACGAGGTCGGACGTGACGCGCGTGTGTTCGAGCAGCGACTCGATGATCGTGTAGGCGAGCCGCGCCTGCGCGCCGTCGAGGTCGCGCGCCTCCGTCGGCGAACCGGGCGCGGGCGTCTCTTCGCTCATCTGGAACTCCGAAGCCTCGTCCGTTGATTCTTCACTCCGCCGCGCATCGGGATAGCCCAAAGCGACGGCTTCGGCCGCGAAACCGCTCGCGACCGCCGCTTCCTCGACTTCGGTCGGGCTGACGCGGTTGCCGCTGGTCTTGATCATCGAATCCTCGCGGCCGACGAAATAGAGCAGGCCCTGCTCGTCCCCCCGGACCCGGTCGCCGGACCACACGGCCGTGCCCCCGAAGTGCGACCCGGGCGGCGCCGGCTTGAAGCGCAGTGCGGTCCGCTCGGGATCGTTCCAATAGCCTTTGGCCACCAGCGGTCCGGCATGGACGAGCTCGCCGTCCTCACCGGGCGCGCACAGCGTTCCGTCGGGTCTGGCCGCCATGACTTCGGCGAAGGGAATGGCGGTGCCGATAGAATCC
>DATCVD010000818.1:0-3297 GCA_036567125.1 Pyrinomonadaceae bacterium
CGCGCCCGCGCCCACGGCCGAGCCGATTGCTCCGCCGAAGGCCGAGCAGACGAAGGCGGCCGAAGCGGTCGCGCAGCAGGACGCGGCGGCCGGCAAGTTCACGGTTCAGGTCGGCTCGTACAACGCGCCGGGCGAGGCCGAAGCGCGCGCGGCCAGTTTGAAGTCGGCGGGCCAGTCGGTTCGCGTCGTCGAGATCGAGATTCCGAGGCGCGGCAAGTGGTATCGCGTTTACGTCGGCGGCTTCACGAGCCGCGGCGAGGCCGAGTCGCACGGGAAGTCTCTGCGCGCGCGCGGACTCGCCGAGAGCTACATCGCGACCGAGTCGCAGTGAGTTTGCGGAGACGGGCGGCGCGCGGCAACGTTCGAGCGCGCGCCGGGATCGAGTCCGCAGGTTAACGGACGGAAGTTGAGCCGGCGGGTGGGAGTTTAGTTAACCGGCGCAAGTTGATCAGGCACTCCGCGCGAACGACAATGCCGCTGCCGTCGAAAGCCGAAACCACGCTGCTCCACTCGAAGATCGTCGAGCGGTACGCGCACTTCCTCGCGCGCCCCGAAGAGCGCCTGCGCTTCCTGCGCCACACGCTCTCGCTCCAAGCCGAGAGCCGCGAGCGACTCGACGAGTTCGTCGCCCGCCACCCGCGGGCCGCCCGCAGCGGACTCTACCGCCGCCACTACGCGCGGCTGCTCGACCTGCTGCTCTACCGCCTCATCGTGCGCGAGCTGGGCCGCGTGCTCCCCTCCTCGCCCGGCCAGCGGCTGAAGCTTCTGCGCCAGCACAAGGCTCCGCTCGCGGCGCGCATCTACTTCGGCTTCTACCAAGCCCGCCACGTCATCCACGCCGCGCTCGCCGTCACGCTCTGCGTCTCGCTCTTCGGCGCGTACGCGGCGACCGCGTGGTCTGCGCGCCGCGCCAACGCGTATCTCTCGCAGCGTTTCGAGCGGCGGGTGGTGGCGTCCGACGCGGCCTCGCCGAACACGGCGCTCGCCGGCGCGGTCGACCACCTGAGAGATTACCGGCCCGAACGGGTCTGGCTCGTCGAGCGCAAGGACGGCTACGAGCGCTACAGCAACGGCGGCCGGGTCATCACCGAGTTCGAGACCGAGAACCGCGCGCGCGGCTTCGTCGCGCTGCCGCGCGACGCCGATCTCTCGAACGTCAAAGTCTCCGCCGGCGGCGCGGAAGTGAGGCGCGACCCCGTCGGCATCGTCTATCACACCTCCGAGAGCGACATGCTGCCGTTCACGCCCGATCAGAACGACTCGATCGAGGCGCGCTCGCGCGGCCTGCTCGAATACGTCCGCCGCCACAAGTCTTACAACTACCTGATCGACCGCTTCGGCCAGATCTACCGCGTCGTGCGCGACGAGGACGCGGCGCACCACGCGGGCAACTCCGTCTGGGCCGACGAGCGGAGTCTCTACGTCGGACTCAACGAGAGCTTCATCGGCGTCTGCTTCGAGACGAGCATGAGCGCGGGGACGAAGGAGGAGCAGATGACGGAGGCGCAGGTCGTCGCCGGCCGGCTGCTCACGCAGATCATCCGCAACCGCCACCGGATCGACGACGCCAACTGCGTCACGCACGGGCTGGTCTCCGTCAACCCGTCGAACATGCTCATCGCCTTCCACCACGACTGGGCGCGCAACTTCCCCTTCGAGGCGATGGGCCTGTCGGACAAGTACAAGATCGCGCCCGCGAGCGTCTCCCACTTCGGCTTCACCTACGACGACGAGATCGTGGCCAAGCTCGGCGGCGCGCTCTGGTCGGGCGTCGTGGCCGCCGAAGGCGAGTTCCGCACGCGCGCCGAGCGCGCGCGCAGGACGCCCGACGAGTTGCGCGAGCTGATGCGCGCGCGCTTCCGCGAGCAGATGAACCTCTCGCACAGGTTCCGCGGCGAGCAGCCCCGCGAGGGCGCGATGAGCCGCGCGCAGTCTGAGACGGCCGCGGAGCCGGCGACGCCGCCCCGCGCCAGCGCCGACTAGCGAACGAGGGGGAGCCCACCCGGCACGCCCGACAACGATGCGCGCGGAGCCTTCCGAACTCCGCGCGTCCCGCCGGCCGAACGGCGACGAGCGACACGCCCGACGGCCACACACCACCAACCCCGGCCGCCGCCCGAGCGGCCCACACCCCAAAAGGAGAAACCGAAATGTCCGAAGAGAAACAGAGCGTGGCGCAGGCCGCGGCGATCAGCGCGAACCAGAAGCTTGAGCAGAACGGCAACGGCAACGGCAACGCCACGAAGACGGGCGCGTTCGGCCTCGACATCGGCACGAGCCGCATCGTCGCCGCCACGAGCGACAACCCGCGCGAGGCGCGCACGGAGCTGAACGCCTTCGTCTCCGTCCCCTGCTCCGAGATGGCCGAGAACGTGCTCCGGCACAAGCAGATGGTTTACGAGCGCAACTGCAAGAGCATCTACGTCTACGGCAACGACTCCGACTTCTTCGCCAGCTTCCTCAACACCGACGCGCGCCGCCCGATGAAGGACGGCCTCCTGAACCCGCACGAGGATCAGAGCCAGCACATCATGCAGCTCATCATCCAGCGGCTCGTCCCGCGCGCGCGCAAGGGGGAGAACCTGTTCTTCAGCGTGCCGGGCAAGGGCGAGGGCGTGAACGGCAAGCTGGTCTACCACGAGGCGGTGCTGCGCTCGTTCCTCCAGTCGCTCGGCTACACGGCGAAGTCGCTGAACGAGGGGCAGGCCGTCGTCTTCTCCGAATTGCAGGAGGAGAACTTCACGGGCATCGGCATCAGCTGCGGCGGCGGGATGTGCAACGTCTCGGTCTCGTTCATGGCGATGCCGATGATCACCTTCAGCGTGCCGAAGGGCGGCGACTACATCGACCGCAACGTGGCCGAGGTGATGGGCGAGCCGAACACGACGAAGGTCAGGCTGGAGAAGGAGGAGGGCTTAGACCTCTCCCGCCAGCCGAAGGGCGACCTCGAACGCGCGCTGCACATCTACTACGAGGACGTGATCCAGACGGTCATCGAGCGGCTGCGGCAGGAGTTCGCCAGTTCCAGCGCGCTGCCGAAGATCGACCGCCCGATGCCCATCGTGCTCGCGGGCGGGACGGCGCGCCCCGTCGGCTTCAAGCAGAAGTTCGAGCAGGTGCTCGCGGCCGGCGGCGACCTGCCCTTCCCCGTCTCCGACGTGCGGATGGCGAAAGACCCGCTCACCGCCACCGCGCACGGCTGCTACATCGCCGCCCTCTCGGAGATGAAGTAAGTCCGCGCGCCCGCGCGGCAACGCCCGCCTCGTCAGCGCCCGCGGCGCGCGCTTCGGCATCGCC
>DATCVD010000819.1:0-8756 GCA_036567125.1 Pyrinomonadaceae bacterium
GCCGGCCTCGCGCGCTTCGCCGACGGCCGTTGGGCGACGTTCACGGCCGCCGAGGGTCTGGCGGGCGACGACGTCGTCTCGGCCTACGAGGCGCGCGACGGCGCGATCTGGATCGCCACCTCCGCCGGCCTCAGCCGCTTCCGCGACGGCGCGTTCCGTAACTTCACGGCGCGCGACGGGCTGGCCGGCGACAACGTCCAGACCGTCTTTCAGGACGCGGCGGGCACGCTCTGGGTCGGCACGTCCGACGGGTTGAGTCGCCTCGGCGGCGAACGCTTCGAGAGCTTCCGCGCGGGTGACGGGCTGCCCGGCGTCAGCGTCTCGACAATCGCCGAAGGTGCGGGCGGATGCCTCTGGCTCGGCACGGACGCCGGCCTGTCGTGCTACCGCGAAGGCCGCTTCAAAAACTTCGGCACGGCCGACGGGCTGCCCGACGCGCGCGTCACGGCGCTGCGCGCAGACCGCAATGGTTCGCTCTGGGTCGGCACGGCCGGCGGGCTCGCGCGCCTGCGCGACGGCCGCTTCGAGACGCTCGCCGGGGCGGAGGCGCTGTCGAACGGCATCGTGCTCTCGGTCTTCGAGGACGCGGAGGGGAGCCTCTGGGCCGGCACCGAGTCGGGCGGACTCCACCAGTTGCGCGACCGGAAGTTTTCGACCTACACGGCGCGCGACGGGCTGGCCGGCGATCTCGTCAAGGCGATCTACGAAGACCCGCGGGGCAACGTCTGGATCGGGACTTACGGCGCGGGCCTGAGTCTGTTGCGCGACGGGCGGCTCAAGACTTTCACCGCCGCCGAGGGACTCGCGAGCAACATCGTGCTCGCCCTCTTCGGCGACGCGGAAGGCTCGCTCTGGGTCGGCACGCCCGACGGCCTGAGCCGCTGGCAGAACGGCCGCTTCACGACCTACACGTCGGCCGACGGGCTGCCCAACGACTTCGTCCGCTCGATCTACGCCGACTCGCGCGGCCGGCTCTGGGTCGGCACGCGCGGCGGCCTCGCGCGCCTCGAAGGGGGCAACCGCTTCACGAGCTACACCACCGCCGACGGGCTGCCCAACGACTTCGTCGGGACGATCTACGAGGACGCGCGCGGCGCTCTGTGGGTCGGCACGCTCGGCGGGTTGGGCCGCTTCGACGGCGCGCGCTTCGCCTCCTACACGACGCGCGACGGACTCTCCGACAACGTCGTCATCTCGATCCACGGCGACGCGGAAGGGCGCTTGTGGATCGGCACGAACGGCGGCGGCTTAAACCTCCTGAGCGACGGCCGCTTCACCTCGTTCACCACGCGCGACGGCCTGCCGCACGACACCATCTTCCGCGTCCTCGAAGACGCGCGCGGCCAACTCTGGATGAGTTGCAGCAAGGGCGTCTTCCGCCTCTCGAAGTCGGAGCTGATCGATTTCGCGGCCGGGAAGACGAGCGCGCTCAGCCCCGTCCTCTACGGCACGGCCGACGGCATGGCGACGCGCGAGTGCAGCGGCGGCGGCCACCCCTCGGCGTGGCGCGCGGCGAGCGGCCGGCTCTGGTTCTCGACCGTCAAAGGCGTGGCGACGGTTGACCCCGAAAGGCTGGCGACGAACACGCGGCCGCCGCCCGCGGTCGTCGAGGAGGTGAGGGTTGACGGCCGGGCGGTCGCGCCGAATCTCGCGCTCCCGCCCGGCGCGGCGCGCTTCGACTTCCACTACGCGGGCCTGAGCTTCGTCGCGCCGGAGAAGGTGCGCTACCGCTACAAGCTCGAAGGCTTCGACCGCGACTGGATCGACGGCGGCGACCGCCGCGTCGCCTACTACACGAACCTCGGCGCAGGCCATTATCGCTTCCTCGTCGCGGCCTCGAACAACGACGGCGTCTGGAGCGAGCGGGCCGCCGAGTTCAGCTTCACCCTGCGCCCGCACTTCTACCGCACCTACTGGTTCTACGCCCTGTCCATCGCCGCGCTGGCGCTCGCCGCGTGGCAGGCTTACGCGCTGCGGGTCAGGCAGGTGCGCGCGCGCTACGACGCGGTGCTCGGCGAGCGCAACCGCATCGCGCGCGAGCTGCACGACAACCTCGCGCAGGAGATCCTCGGCGTCTCCGTGCAGCTGGAGATCGTCGCGCGCCTCCTGCAAGCGTCGCCGGAGAAGGCGCGCTCGCACCTCGACCGGGCGCGCGCCCTAGTGCGCCGCAGCGTCGCCGAGGCCCGCCGCTACGTCTGGGACTTGCGCTCGCAGTCGCTCGACGACAAGGACTTGCCGGCCGCGCTCGCCGAGATGACGCGCCGGCTCGCCGCCGAAGGCACGGCGCGCACGCGGTTCGAGGTCGGCGGAACCTTGCGCCCGCTGCCCCGGCAGGTCGAGAACAACCTGCTCAGGATCGGGCAGGAGGCCGTCAACAACGCCGTCCGCCACGCGCGCGCCGAGACCATCAGCGTGAGCCTCGACTTCGACGCGCGCGCCGTGCGCTTGAGCGTCCGCGACGACGGCCGCGGCTTCGACCCGGAAGCCAACGGCGGCGACCACTTCGGCCTCGTCGGGATGCGCGAGCGCGCGGCCGAGATGGGCGGCACGCTCTGCGTCACGAGCGCGCCCGGCGCGGGCAGCGAGGTCGCGGTCAGCGTTCCCGTAGACGGCGCGGTCGGTTAAACTGAGGTTCGTCAGCCAAGCGCGGGCGGGGAAAGGATTCCTAAGTGGGCGGCGAGAAGATTCGCATCATCGTGGTGGACGATCAGGCCGTCGTGCGGCAGGGCTTCGTCGCGCTCATCAACACCGTCGCGGACATGGAGGTCGTCGCCGAGGGCACGAACGGCGCGGAGGCCGTCGAACTCTACCGGCGGCACCGGCCCGACGTGCTGCTGACCGACTTGCGGATGCCCGTGATGGGCGGCGTCGAGGCCATCGCGGCGATCAAACGCGAGTGGCCGCAGGCGCGCGTCATCGTGCTGACGGCCTTTGACGGCGACGAGGACATCTACCGCTCCTTGCAGGCCGGCGCGCAGGGCTACCTGCTCAAGGACATGTTCTTCGAGGAGTTGGAGAGCGCGATCCGCACCGTCCGCGCGGGGGGCCGGCGAATCCCCGGCGTCGTGGCCGAGCGGCTGGCCGAGCGCGTCGGCGGATCGGATTTGACGGGGCGGGAGCTGGAAGTCCTGCGCCTGATCGTCGCGGGCCGGAGCAACAAGGAGATCGGCGGCGACCTCAAGATCAGCGAGGCCACGGTCAAGAGCCACGTCAACAGCATCCTGAGCAAGCTCGGCGTGACCGACCGCACGCAGGCCGCCACCACCGCGCTCCAGCGCGGCCTCGTCCACCTGCCCTGACGCGCCGCGCG
The DNA here is from genome assembly GCA_036567125.1 of Pyrinomonadaceae bacterium. GTDB lineage: Bacteria > Acidobacteriota > Blastocatellia > Pyrinomonadales > Pyrinomonadaceae > JAIVGV01. The sequence goes on from DATCVD010000819.1 coordinate 3,311, forward strand.
CCTCAAACTTTAGTTCGAGCGCGCGCCCCAACTTCGTCTTCATGACACGCGCGCGCGTGGGTGGTAGCCTGCACGCGCTCGATTCAGTCAAACCCAGTTCCGGGTGACGTGAGCGGCGGGTCGCAACCCTCCTACTTTGTTGCAAACCGAAACCGCGACCTTCGGCCCACGAGGATCAATCCCCAGCCCGGAACTGGGCCTTCCTATTTCAAGAGACTTCAAACAACCCGCGGCCTTCCCCCTCCGCCGACGCGGCGACGTTCGGCGGGCGGCCACTTCGCGCTGCGATCAGCGGCCGACCACTTCGAGCCTCGTCTTCCGCCCGCCCGCCGAACTCGGCCCGACCGTGATCTCGTAGCCGCCGGGCAAGACCGCGCCCCGCCCCGACTCGTCCACCGCCGACAGCTTGTCGGGCGTGAGCACGAATTCGACGCGGCGGCTCTCGCCCGGCGCGAGCGTGACGCGGCGGAAATCTTTCAGCTCTTTGAGCGGGCGCGCCCCCGCCTCGCCCGGCCGCGTGACGTAGAGTTGCACGACCTCGTCGCCCGCGCGCCGGCCCGCGTTCCGCACCGTTACGGTGACGGTCGCGCGCTCGCCGCGGCCGACGCGCGCGGGCGCGACCGTCGGGTTCGAGTAGCGGAAGATCGTGTAGCTCAGGCCGTGGCCGAAGGGGTAGAGCGCGTCGCCCTCGAAGTAGCGGTAGGTGCGCCCGCGCATCCGGTAGTCGTCGAAGGGCGGCAACTGCTCGGCCGAGCGGTAGAAGGTGACGGGCAGGCGGCCCGCCGGGTTGTAGTCACCGAACAGCACGTCGGCGAGCGCCGCCCCGCCCTCCTGCCCCGGATACCAAGCCTCGACGATTGCCGGGACGTGCTCGGCGGCCCAGTTGACCGCGACGGCGCTGCCGCTGAGCATGACGAGCACGACGGGCTTGCCCGCGGCGTGGACGGCGCGGAGAAGATCGTCCTGCACCTTCGGCAGATCGAGCGACGTGCGGTCGCCGCCGCGGAAGCCTTCGACCTTGACGGGCATCTCCTCGCCTTCGAGCGACGGCGAAAGCCCCAGCACCACGACGGCCACGTCGGCGCGGCGCGCGGCCTCGACCGCCTCGGCCCGCAGCCTCTCGGCGAAGCGCGGGAACGACCAGACGAGGCGCGCCACGGCCGGCCCCGCGCCGTCGTAGTACTCGAAGCGCACGTCGTAGCCGCGCCCGGCTTCGAGCCGCACGTCTTTCAGGATCGTCTTCGGCGGACTCCAGCGCGCGCCGTCAGTCCACGCGTCGATCAGCAGCCGCCCGTCGAGGTAGACGCGCACGCCGTCGTCGGCCACGGCTCCCAGCCGGTACTCGCCCGACTCCGGCACGACGAGCCGGCCCGTCCAGCGCGCCGAGAAGTTGTCGTCTCCGACCTGCGGCGCGGGCCTGCCGGTCTCCCAGTCGAAATCCACGCGGCCGTCAACGCGCTTGACGACGGGCCGCCCGCGCAGTTCTTTGTTGTCGAAGAACTCGGCACGCAGGCCGGCGCGCGTGCCCGGCCCGCCCGTCGTCAGCGCGGAGTCGGGCACGGCCGTCAACTCCTCGCCGGCCAGCGTCGAGCCGGGCGCGTGGATGATTTGCGTCGCGCGCGGCAGCTTCGCCCTGATGCCCTGAAGCGGCGTGACGGACTTCGACGGCCGGCCGTTGTAGTTACCCAACAGCACCCCGGCCGCGTCGGCGTTCGGGCCGATGACGGCGAGCGTCTTCACGCTCTTCGGGAGCGGCAGCGCGTTGCCCTCGTTCTTGAGCAGCACGATTGACTCGCGCGCCGCCGCGAGCGAGAGCGCGCGGTGCGCGGGCGAGTCGTTAGCCGAGAAGGGCGTGCGCGCGTACCTGACCAACCCCGGCGGGTCGAACACGCCGAGCCTGAACCGGGTTCTCATCAAACGCTTCACGGCAACGTCGATCTCGGCCTCGGTGATGAGTCCGTCTTTCACCGCTTGAATCAAAGACCTGTACTCGCCGCCGCACGTCAGATCGGTTCCCGACTTGACGGCGAGGGCGGCGGCCTCGGCCTCGGACTCCGCGAAGCGGTGGTGCTTCCAGATGTCCTCGACCGCGCCGCAGTCGGAGACGACGTGGCCGCCGAATCGCCACTCGCGGCGCAGGATGTCGAACAGTTTTTTGTTCGCGCACGCCGGCTCGCCGTTCGTCCGGTTGTAGGCGCACATCACGCCCTCGGCGCGGCCCTCGACCACGGCCGCGCGGAACGCGGGCAGGTAGGTCTCGCGCAGGTCGCGCTCGGAGGCGCGCGCGTCGAAGCCGTGGCGCTCGGGTTCGGGGCCGCTGTGGACGGCGTAGTGTTTGGGCGTCGAGGCGACCTTGAGGTAGCGGGGATCGTCGCCTTGCAGCCCGCGCACGTACGCGACGCCGATCCGCGAAGTCAGGTAAGGGTCTTCGCCGAAAGTCTCCTGCCCGCGCCCCCAGCGCGGGTCGCGGAAGATGTTGATGTTAGGCGACCAGAAGGTGAGGCCGCGGTAGCGCCCGCGCTCGCCCCGGCGCGCCGCCTCGTGGTGCTTGGCGCGCGCCTCGGTCGAGACAACGTCGGCCACCCGCTCGATCAACTCCGGGTTCCACGTCGCCGCCAGCCCGACGGCCTGCGGGAAGACCGTCGCGTAGCCCGCGCGGGCGACGCCGTGCAGCCCCTCGTTCCACCAGTCGTGGGCCGGCACGCCCAGCCGCTCGATGGCCGGCGCGGCGTTCATCATCTGCGAGATTTTTTCTTCGAGCGTCATCCGCGAGACGAGATCGTCGGCGCGCCGCTCGACGGGCAGCCGCGGGTCTTTGTACGGCGGCGGAGACGCCCGGCCGCCCGCGCGAGACCGGGCCGGGGCGGGAAGCGGCGAGACGCACAGCAGCAGCAGCACGCAAGCGACGGCCCGGCGGTGGTGTCTCATAGCTACTCTCTCAACAGGCGAAGTCGGCATCGGGCGAGATTGGCATCGGCCGGGATCGGCATCGGCCGAAGTTAGCAACGGGCGTGGTTGAAAACGTTTCGAGGTTGAAAACCTGATCGGCCGCGCGGCATTCAGCTCCCCGGCGCGCCGGCGGTCAGGAGACTCTCGGCCATGTACTCGCGGAGCGTCTTGCGCGGCCGCTCGACGCCGGGCGGCAGCGGCCGCTGCGAGAAGGTCTGGAAGTAGAGCAGGCAGGCGTCGCGCCACCAAGCGGCGTCGCGCTCCTGCACGGCGAGTCGCGCGGCGACCGCCGCGTGGCGCTCGGCGTCAACCTCCCGGCCCATCGCCCCCCACCTCGCGCGCGCGCCGCGCACCCAGCCCACGCCGCGCTGGTAGCGCAGGCCCAACTCGTCCCACAGCGTTCGCCCCGAGCGCAGGCGGTAGTCCCACGGCACGTGATGGAACCAGAGCAGGAACTTTTCGGGACAGGAGTCTAAGCGCGCGAACCGTTCGCGCACGGGCGCGCGGTACTGGGCGACCGCGTTGCTGCCCGTCTCGGTGCGGTCGAAGCCCAAGCCGCGCTCGTCGGCGCGGTGGTAATAGACGGGGTTCCAGTCGGGCCGCGGCTCCTTGTCCCACCACGGCTGCGGGCCGTAGTGATGCCCGGCCCACATGATGTGGTGCAGGCCGAGCGGCGTCATGTAATCGACGGCCGCCTCGTGCGATTCGAGCATGAGGCGCGCGATTGCCGCCGCCGCCTTCGGCTCGCGCGTGAGGGTCATCCGCACCCACTCGTCGACGATCTGCCGCGGGCTGGCGTCGGGGTTCCACGCGAGGCGGCCGAAGGCGTACCAGTTGCTCTGCGCGAAGTGGTGGCCCGTCCAGTTTCGATCCCGCCCGGTGTTGGCGACGCCGGCCATGCCGGTCAAGCGCCGGCCGGAGAGCGTGCCGTCGATGACTTTCGCGACGGTCGAGCCGGGGCCGCGCGCGTTCGTGTCGGAGTCGAGCACTTCGCGCCAGAGGGGCGCGAGGAAGACGAGGTGGTTCGCGTGGCCGAGGTACTCCTGCGTGATCTGCGCTTCGAGCACGAGCGGCGTGCGCGGCATCGCGCCGAAGAGCGGGTGGAACGGCTCGCGCGGTTGGAAGTCGATGGGGCCGTTCTTGACTTGCAGCAGCACGTTCGGCGCGAAGCGGCCGTCGAACTGACGCAGCTCGTCGAAGGCCGCGGCGGCGCGGTCGTAGCCGGGCTTCGGGTCGTAGACGAACGCGCGCCAGATGACGACCCCGCCGTGCGGCGCGACCGCCGCGGCGAGCACGTTCGCGCCGTCGGCGTGCGTGCGGCCGTAGGTGCGGGGGCCGGGCTGGCCCTCGCTGTTGGCCTTGACGAGGAAGCCGCCGAAGTCGGGGATGAGCCGGTAAATCTCGCCGGCCTTCTGCGCCCACCACGCCCTGACCCCGGCGTCGAGCGGGTCGGCCGTCTTCAGCCCGCCCAGCTCGACGGGCGCGGAGAAGCGCGCGGAGAGGTAGACGCGCACGCCGTAGGGGCGGAAGGCGTCGGCGAGGGCGGCGGCCTTGCGCAGATACTCGGCGCTCAGGCTCCGCGCGTCTGCGTTGACGTTGTTGAGCACCGAGCCGTTGACGCCGACCGAGGCGTTGGCGCGCGCGTAGTCGCCGAGTCGCGGATCGACTTTCGCGGGCAGTGCCTCCCAGTCCCACAGCGAGCGGCCGGCGTAGCCGCGCTCGATTGTGCCGTCCAAGTTGTCCCAGTGGTTGAGCAGGCGCAGGCGCAGGCGCGGCCGTTGGCCGACGTTCAGCCGGTCGATCGGCCGGAGCGTCTGCATCAGGCGCAGGAAGTGGAAGACGCCGTAGAGCACGCCCGCGTCGCCTTCGGAGGCGATGACGGTGACGCGGTGCGGGCCGATTTTCGCGGAGCGGATCAGGAAGCCTTCCGGGCCGAGGGACGACAGCCGACGGCCCCACCCCATGCGCGCGACGAGCGGCGAGCGGCGCGGCGTGCCGACGACGACCGCGCCGTCGCGATCAACCCCTCCGGCAACGGGGACGGAGCCGCCCAGCAAACCCGCGCAGCCGGCGACGAGTTCCGCGCGCGCGGCGTCGAGCGTGGCGGAGCGCCCCTCGACGACGACGGAGGTCACGCGCCGGCGGTAGTCGCTGATCGAAGCCCGCGGCAGCGGATCGTAACGCAGCCACAGACGGTAGCCGTCCTCGGCCGCGGCGGTCGCCGGCATGAAAAGTTGGAGACAGGCGATCAGGCAGGTGATCAGCCACGGCCGATTCCGCTGAAGCCCACGTCTCATGTGCTTCTCGCCCTACCGCAACGTCACCTTCGCGGGCGTGCCGGCCTGCGCGTGCGGCGCGATCCAGACGGACAACTCCGCCGGCTCGACCGCCGGCTTCATCGCCGCGTCGAGGAACGACAACCCGTCGCGGCCGAGCGTGAACTCGACGCGCCGCGACTCGCCCGCGCCTAACGCGACGCGGCGGAAGGCGCGCAGCT
>DATCVD010000820.1:0-3882 GCA_036567125.1 Pyrinomonadaceae bacterium
GGCGGCCGGGTCGGACGCCGCGCGCCCGCCGGCCGGGACGACCTGATTGGCGAGGGCGAAGCCGACGGAGAAGCCGAGCACCAGCCCGGCGAGACAGAAGAGAAGGTTTCTGGTTGACATAATCCGGGGCGGTACGCTCCCGACGCTCGATCAAGATTAACGGTTGAAGAATATTTCGGCGGCGCGGCCGAGGCAACCCGCGGCGCGCCGTCGTCCCGGCAAGCGGGCCGACGCCCGGAACCGGGCGCGGTGACGTGAGTCACGGCCCTTCTTTGCGCGGCGAATCATACCATAGCCGCGGCCCCGCTCGGCCGCGCCGGGCGGGCGGCAACCGAAGTTGCCGCGGGCGCTCCCTTCGGCTATCATGCAAACAAATCCACGGGCCGCGGGTGCACCACGCCAGCCGCGCGCCAGTCGCCGTCCCGGCGTTAGCGCCCCGGACTCATTTTTAGGCCCAGTTCTTCATCAAAATAATGTCAGCCGTCGAAGAGACTAAAACCGACCTACGCGTGACGCCGCCCGCGGCCGCCGCCGCGAAGCTCGCCCACGCGCGCTCGCCCGTCACGCGACTACTGAACCTGCTCAGCTCCGTGCGCTTCGGCATCACGCTGCTGATGCTGCTCGTCGTCTTCAGCATGATCGGGATGCTCGTCATGCAGAAGAACGTCGAGGGCTTCGACAAGTACTTCGCCGATCTCACGCCCGCGACCCGCCTGCTGTTCGGCACGCTCGGCTTCTTCGACATCTACAACGTCTGGTACTTCAACGTCCTGCTCCTCGTCCTCTCGCTCAACATCGTCCTCGCCTCGATCGACCGCTTCCCCGGCGCGTGGGCTTACATCCGCAAGCCGAAGGTCGAGGCCGGCCCCGTGTGGCTGAAGACGCAGCAGGTGCACGAAGCCCTGAGCGTGCGCGCGGCGTCGCGCGGCGAGATGGTGCAGCGCGTCGTGGTGTCCTGCGAGTCGGTCGGCCTGAAGAAGCCGCGCGTGACGGAGCGGGGGACTCGCACGGTCGTCTTCGCGCAGCGCGGCGCGTGGAACCGGCTGGGCGCGTACGCCGTCCACGTCGGGCTGCTGACGATTTTCCTCGGCGGCTTCCTGACCAACATGTTCCAGCGCAACGGCCAGATGCCGCTCGGGCCGGGCGACGCGGCGAAGGAGATGTCCGAGACGATCTTCAACCTCGACGAGCGCGGGCTGCAACTCGGCCGCTCGTCGATGGGCCTGCCCTTCGAAGTCATCTGCACCGACATCCAGCAGAAACTGATCCGGCTCGACGGCCCGATCACGGCCGACAACACCATCGACTGGCTGACGCACATCCGCATCAAGGACGAGACGGGCGAGCACACCGCGGTCGTCCACATGAACAACCCGCACGACTACCGCGGCTACCGCTTCTTCCAAGCCAGCTTCATCAACGTCGGCCGCGCGCGGCAGATCGGGCTGCGGCTGACGCCCGAGTCGGGCGGCCAGCCCGTCGACCTGACGATCCCGCGCGGCGGCTCCGCGAAACTGCCCGACGGCACGCAGATCGACTTCGTCCAGTTCCAGCCCGACTTCTCGATGTCGGGCGCGCAGATCGGCACCGTGTCGGGCGAGTACAACAACCCGGCCGCGCAGCTGGTCGTGCGCAAGCCGGACGGCACGCAGGAGCGGGCCTTCGCCTTCGCGAAGGAGTTGCCGACGGGCGCGCCCGTCGGCCGCGCGGTCGCGGGCTACAAGTTCCGCCTGACGAGCTTCGAGAAGGTGGCCGACGCCCACGTCCTCGCCGTGCAGAAAGACCCCGGCGCGACCGTCTTCTATATCGGGAGCGCGCTGCTGTGCCTGACGCTCTCGGCCGTCTTCTTCTTCTCGCACCAGCGCTTCTGGGCCATCGTCGAGGAGCGCGACGGCGGCACGTTCGAGGTCGCCTTAGGCGGCGACGCGAACCGCAACCAAGTCGCGCTCGAAGACCGCTTCAAGCGGCTCAAGTCCGCGATCACGGGTGAACCCATCGAGGTGGAATCATGAGTGAAGTCTTAAAGACCCCGGCGCACGTCGCCGCCCCGAAGATCGACGCCAACTGGCGCTCGATCAGGTTGTACCTGCCGTTCCTGATCCCGACCGTCGCCGCGCTGGCGCTCACGCTCCTGCGCATCCAGACGGGCGGCGCGAACTTCATCGACGACGGCGCGCTGATGATGCTCGCCCTCGCCGGCTACCTGATCGGCGCGGCCTTCCTGCTGACGAACCTCTACGCGCCTTCGGGGATGGCGCAGAAGGTCGGGCTGTGGGCCGCGGGGGCGGGCTACTTCTTCAACCTCGCGAGCTGGTGCATCCGCTGGGTCGCCGCCCACGACCGCGAGCTTGAGGTCTTGCAGCGCAACGGCTACGGCCCCGATCAGATGCCGTGGGTCTGGCGCTACATCCCGTTCGCCAACCTCTACGATCTCTCGCTCGCCTTCGCCTGCGGCGCGGGGCTGACGACGATGCTCATTTCGGGCCGCCGCAGCTTCCGCTTCATCGGCGCGCTCTCGCTCCCGCTCGCCTCGCTCATCCTGATTCTGGCGCGCTTCATCGGCGACGAGTTCATCAACCTGCCGCCCGTGCTCGACTCCTACTGGCGGCCGATCCACGTCGGCACGGCCTCGATCGCGTACGGCGTCGCGCTCGTCTGCTTCGCGGCCGCCGTGCTCTACCTGCTGAAGGTCGGGACGAAGACGGAGTCGATGGCGATCTGGGCGAGCGTGTTCGCGATCCTGACCTTCATCACGGTCGGCGGCCAGTTCGGCGCGTTCCGGCTGCTGCTGACCGGCAACTACGCGGCCTCGACCGTGATCGAAGGCTCGCGGATGTCGATCCCGCTGCGCGTGCAACTGCCGTGGGTCGGGCCGGCGCTGATCGTCGCCACGCTCGTCCTGCTCGCCGTGGCGATCCTCTTCGGCGTCTATCTGAAGAAGGGGAGCGAGGCGGCGCGCGCGTGGGGCCACAGGCTGCTCCTCGCGTCGCTGGCCGTGCAGGTCGCGGCCATCGTGCTCTTGGTTTCGCACATCAAGAGCGGCGCGGCGTTCGGCCCCTGCCCGGCGTCGGGCGGCTTCTTCTCGAAGTGTTACTCGACGACCCAGTATCAGGAGTTCGGCGCGTGGCTCGCGGGGCAGCAGGGCGTGCGGCCCGAACAGATCAAGACGCTCAGCCCCGCGCAACTGCGCGCCGGGACGGAGGAGTTCGTCCAGTTGAGCGGGTCGCGTTTGCGCCTGAGCTTGAACGCGAACCCGGTCGAGCTGGCCGCGCTGATCACGGCCTTCGCCGCGACGCTCTTCGTCTCGATCTTCAGCTTCCGCACCGAGAAGCTCCGCATGGCGCTGCCGGCGGCCGAGAAGCTGGACGGGTTGATGTACCGCACGGCGAGCGTGGCGTTCGCCGGACTCGCCATCCTGCTCATCACGGGCGCGATCTGGGCCAACGAGTCGTGGGGCCGCTACTGGGGCTGGGACTCGAAGGAGACCGGCGCGTTCGTCGCGTGGCTGACCTACGGCGGCTTCCTGCACGCGCGCATCGCGCGCGGCGTGACGGGGAAGAAGTCGGCCTACTTCGCCGTCGTCGCCTTCCTGCTCGTCATCTTCACCTACCTCGGCGTCAGCTACCTGCTGCCGGGCCTGCACTCCTACGCCTAACGGCCGTAAATCGTAAATCGTAAATCGTGAATAGAAAGACCACGGTCTCTTCTGTTCACGATTTACGATTTACGATTTACGATTTACGGCTTTTTTCATGAACAAAGACACTGTCCTCTTCTCGCTCGTCGGCGTCGGGTTCGGGCTGTTCTTCGGCTTTCTGTTTGCGAGCTGGGCGAACCAGCGCGCCGCCGCCCCGCCGCGCGCCGACGACGGCGGGCAGGCGC
>DATCVD010000821.1:0-8258 GCA_036567125.1 Pyrinomonadaceae bacterium
TCGGCCGGCTGCGCCCTCTTCGTCTCCGCCTCGGCGAGCGGCGCGGGCGTCCTGACGACCAGCGCCTTCGACGCGCCGGCGTTGGCCGCATCGCTCGGCCGGCGCGAGCGGAAGTAGAAGAAGCCGAACAGCACGGCGAACAAGGCGACGATCATGACGGCCGTCAGCAGCAGCGACGACGATCCGCCGCCCGCCTGTGCCGCGCTCGCCTGCGCGGGCGCGGGCTTTTCAAGTTGCCCCTGCCCCGGCGTCGCGCTCGCCGCGGGCTGTCCGGCCGCGGCGTTCTCGACGAAGTTACTCTGCAACTGCTCGGCCGGCGCGGGCGCGACCGGCTGCTGCTGCTGCCGCGCCTGCTCGGCGGCGGCCGTCGCGGCGTTCGGCGCGTCAGTTTGCGCAGGCGCGTCCGGCTGAGTCGTCGCCGTCTGGCGCGCGCCCTGCGCCTGCCTCTCGGACTGATCGGCCCGCGCCTGCCTCTCGTTCTGCTCGACCCTGAGGATCGTCGAGGTGTGCGAAGGATCGTTCGTCGCCACCACCGACTGCCTGCCGCCGCGGCGCGACGCGCGCTCGTCCGACGCCGAGCGCGTCGCTGCTTCCGGTCGCTGCGTCGGGCGCGGCCGCGGAGAGTCCTGCCCGGCGTCGCTTTCGGCGGCGGAATTTTCGAGGCCGCCGTTGACGACGATGTCGAGCGAGTTGAAGCGCGGGTGGACGGCGACCGAGCCGCCGCGGCGGACGGGGATCACCATCTCCAGCGACTCGCCGACGCGCCGCACCTTGACGCCGCGCGGCGCGCCCGACCTCATCGACCACTTGTAGCCGACGATGTGGAAGCCCTCGTCGTCCTGCCACGTCTGCGCGCGCGTCAGCGGCGCGTCGCCCGTGATCGAGACGACCGCGCCGCGGTCGGTCGCGCGCGACGAGACGCCCGTCACGTTCGCGCCCTGCTCCTGCCGCCGCTGCGCGAGCGGCGCGAAGGGCGTCCAGAGGGTCAGGCACAGGCCGAGCGCGAAGACGGCGGCGAACGCCCGGCGCGCGCGTGAAATGTCTGTTCTGAGAACTCGCATGGTTTTTCTTCCGTCGAAGAAGCTGGGCAGCGTGAAAGATCGCGGGAGGGTCGGCGCGTCGTGGCGCGCGTGAGGGTCGGGGTTCTCACTCGCGGGCGCGGCGCGCTCGGCGTCTGCTGCCGTCGTGTTGTTCGTGGGAGCCGCGCGGCCTTGCTTGAGTTCGGCCGCGGTAGGCTGTCGGGCGGTGAGAGGCGACTGAAGCGCGGGGCTGCTCGCTAGCCTGACGCTAGCGTTGCTCGTCGCTGAACTTGTAGCCGATGCCCCAGACGGTCAAGACCATCTGCGGGTTTTCGGGGTTGTCCTCGATCTTCGAGCGCAGGCGGTTGATGTGAGAATCAATCGTGCGGTCGTAGCCCTCGTAGGAGTAGTCCCAGATTTTCTCAAGGAGGTACTTCCGAGGGAACACGCGGCCGGGGTTCGAGGCGAACAGACGCAGCAGCTCGAACTCCTTCGGGGTCAGCTCGACCTGCCGGTCGCCGACCGTCACCTCGCGCTTGGCCGGATCGATGCGCAGCTTCCCGCGCACGATGGGCGCTTCGTCGCCCGCGGCCTCCGTCCTCGCCGCGGCCTGCACCCTGCGCAGCACGCTCTTGATGCGGGCTTCGAGTTCGCGCAGGGAGAAGGGCTTGGTGATGTAGTCGTCCGCGCCCATCTCAAGGCCGAGGACTTTATCGACCACGTCGTCCTTGGCCGTCAGCATCAGGATCGGCAGGTAGGGGGCCTTCTCCCGCAGCTCGCGGCAGACGGCGAGGCCGTCCATCTTCGGCAGCATCAGATCGAGCACGATGGCGTCGGGCCGGTTCTGCAAGGCGGATTGGACGCCCGCCACGCCGTCCTCCGAGGTCTGAACGTCGTAGCCGGCGCGCGTGAAGTACTCGCGGATGGCCGTCGAGATGTTCTCGTCGTCCTCGATGACGAGCAGGGCGAGCTTGCGCTCGGACGCCTCGGGCACGTCCCCGTCAGCGTCCTTGAGCTTCGCTTTCCCGTCCGCTGGCTTCGTCGACATCGAGGCTTTTTGGTCGGTGGCGCGTGCGCCTTTAAAGGTAAGTATCGGGACAGAGCGCTCGACAGAAGGGCCGCGAAAGCCCCCTGACTTTTAGGACTATAACAGGACAACCTACTGTAACTCAAGCACTAAGTTGCCCCGCCGCCGCCCGCCGATGTACGCTTCGGTACGCTCCTGCACCGCACGCCACCGAGAAAGGAATTTCAGCACGGATGACCCCCGAAGAGAGACGGCGACTCATCGAGCAGTACGAGGCCGGCTACGGCGAAGTCGAGCGGAGCCTGCGCGGCTTCCCCGCCGATCAACTGACGGCGCGGCCCGTCGAGGGAAAGTGGACGGCCTGCGAGATAGTTCACCACCTCGCCGACAGCGAGACGCGCGCCGCCGTGCGCCTGCGCCAGCTACTCGCCGAGGACGACCCGCAGATTCAAGCCTACGACCAAGACAACTACGCCGCGCGCCTGCGCTACAACGAGCGCACGGACATCAGTCCCGCGCTCGCAGCCCTGCGCTCGGCCCGCGCCACCACCGCCCAACTCGTCGCCCTGATGACCGACGACGACTGGCAGCGCGCCGGCCGCCACCCCGAGCACGGCCGCTACTCCGCCGAAGACTGGCTCCGCATCTACGCCGCCCACGCCCACGGCCACGCCTCGCAGATCGACCGCCTGCGCGAAGCACTCGGCAAATAGCTGCTAGCCGTTAGCGATTAGCCGTTAGCAAAATCGGAGACGGAAACTTTGCCGAAAGCTGATTCCTTCCGGCTAACGGCTAACGGCTAACCGCTAACCGCTATCTCTTGACAAAGACTTTGGCCGCGAGCACAATCCCGCCTCGCCTCGTTCTGGTTGTTCACCCCGCGGCCCGGAAGATATCTCCTAAACTCTCGATGACAGGCCCCGCGACAGTCGCCGAAACGTCTCTGAGCGATCTCGCGCTCGTGCGCCGCGGCAAGGTGCGCGACGTGTACGCCGTCGACGACGAGCACCTGCTCGTCGTCGCCACCGACCGCATCTCGGCCTTCGACTGCATCCTGCCCACGCCCATCCCGCGCAAGGGCGAAGTCCTGACCGCGCTCTCGCGCTTCTGGTTCGAGCGCCTGTCGCGCGTCACGCCGCACCACCTCGTCACGACCGACGTGGAACAGATGCCCGACGCCGTGCGCCGGCACGCGGGGACGTTGCGCGACCGCTCGATGCTCGTGCGCCGCGCGGAGGTCTTCCCCGTCGAGTGCGTCGTGCGCGGCTACCTCGCCGGATCGGGCTGGAAGGACTACCGGCGCACGGGCGAAGTCTGCGGCCACCGGCTGCCGGCCGGCCTCGTCGAATCCGCGAAGCTGCCCGCGCCCGTCTTCACGCCCGCGACGAAGGCCGAAGCAGGCCACGACGAGAACATCAGCGAGGCGCGCATGGGCGAGATCGTCGGCCGCGGCGTGACCGATCAGTTGCGCGACACGTCGCTGCGCCTCTACGCGGAGGCGGAAGCTTACGCGCGCTCGCGCGGCATCATCATCGCCGATACGAAGTTCGAGTTCGGCCGCGACCGCGAGGGCCGGATCATTCTGATCGACGAAGTGCTCACCCCCGACTCGTCGCGCTTCTGGCCGCTCGACTCCTACCGCGCGGGCGGCGCGCAGCCTTCCTTCGACAAGCAGTACGTCCGCGACTACCTCGAAACGCTCGACTGGGACAAGCGGCCGCCCGCGCCGCCGCTCCCCGCGGAAGTCGCCGCGGCCACGACCGCGCGCTACCTCGAAGCCTACCGGCTGCTCACCGGCCGCGAGTTGTGACCGGGGGCGGCGGGCCGCGAGAGTTCCGCCGCCCGCCGCCCTTTCGCAGAACCCGCGGGGCATTAGAACTTTACTCCACGAGTCGCCCGGAGAAGTCATGCAGATGCGCGCACGCCTCGAAGCACTGATCGACGAAATGCTCGACGGCCGGATCATGCTCGACGAGGCGCTGGCCGAGTTCGAGAAGCTCTACATCGAGAAGGCGCTCTCGCGCCACAAGGAGCACCTCTCGAAGACCGCCACCACCTTGGGGATCCACCGCAACACTCTCTCCAAGCGCGTCGCCACTTACCGCAAGCCCGAACGCCCCGCCGCCAAAAAGAAGCCGGCCAAGAAGCGCAAGACGCGCTGACGCACGCCGCGCCGGACGGCCGACGCGCGCACGCCGCCGGGACGCGACTCTCAGCGCCGGCCGTGGCCCGCGCGAGCCCATCAGGAACCGACCCGTTGACAACTTTCGGCCTCCGGCCTTATTCTTCTCCGTTCGGCGTATGAGTGTGAAACGTGGCTCTCCCCGCCGGGGAGACACGGCGCGCGTAGCTCTGCCCCGGCGCTTAGCACTCTCGGCCGGAGGCTGTCAGAAAGTTCTACCGCAACAGTTGTTAAGTCTTTGCGACACAGGCAATTCTGTGTGAGACCAGAAAGGAGCTAGGAAGTTATGGCAACGAACATCAGACCCCTGCACGACCGCGTGATCGTGCGCCGCATCGAGGAAGGCGAGCAGGTGCGCGGCGGCATCATCATCCCCGACACCGCGAAGGAGAAGCCGCAGGAGGGCGAGGTCATCGCCGTCGGCGAGGGCAAGTACAAGGAGGACGGCCAGCGCCAGTCGCTCGACGTGAAGGCCGGCGACCGCGTCCTCTTCGGCAAGTACTCCGGCTCGGAGATCAAGCTCGACGGCGAGGAGTTCCTGATCATGCGCGAGGACGAAATCCTCGGCATCATCGAGCGCGCGGGCGCGCAGGCCGGCGGCAAGAAGGGCAAGTAGTCTCCGCCCGCGGGAGACCCGGCCGCCTTATTGCAGCTTTAACTTAGATTCGAGGAGAAAGAGACTATGGCAAAGCAAGTCATTCACGGCGAGGAGTCGCGCGCGGCGATTTTGCGCGGCGTCAACCAGTTGGCCGACGCCGTCAAGATCACGCTCGGCCCCAAAGGTCGTAACGTCGTGCTCGATAAGAAATTCGGCAGCCCGACGATCACGAAGGACGGCGTCACCGTCGCCAAAGAGATCGAGCTGAAGGACAGCTTGGAGAACATGGGCGCGCAGATGGTGCGCGAGGTCGCGTCGAAGACTTCGGACATCGCGGGCGACGGCACGACGACCGCGACCGTGTTGGCGCAGGCCATCTTCCGCGAGGGCGTGAAGACCGTCGCGGCGGGCGCGAACCCGATGGCCCTCCAGCGCGGCATCCAGAAGGCCGTGCAGCGCGCCGTCAAAGAGATCGAGAAGATGTCGAAGCCGGTCAAGGGCGACATGATCGCGCAGGTCGGCACGATCTCGGCCAACGGCGACGCGACCATCGGCGCGCTCATCGCCGAGGCGATGGACAAGGTCGGCAAGGACGGCGTCATCACGGTCGAGGAGTCGAAGACGATGGAGACGGCGCTCGAAGTGGTCGAGGGCATGCAGTTCGACCGCGGGTATCTTTCGCCCTACTTCGTCACCGACCCGGAGCGGATGGAGGCGGCGCTCGACAACCCCTACATCCTGATCCACGAGAAGAAGATTTCGTCGATGAAGGATCTGCTGCCCCTGCTCGAACAGATCGCGAAGATGGGCAAGCCGCTCCTGATCATCGCCGAGGACGTCGAGGGCGAGGCGCTCGCCACGCTCGTCGTCAACCGCCTGCGCGGCACGCTCAACGTGGCCGCGGTCAAGGCCCCCGGCTTCGGCGACCGCCGCCGGGAGATGCTCAACGACATCGCCATCCTGACGGGCGGCAAGGTCATCTCGGAAGACCTCGGCGTCAAGCTCGACAGCGTGCAGGCGCAGGACTTGGGCCGCGCCAAGAAGGTGACCATCGACAAGGACAACACGACCATCGTCGAGGGCGCGGGCAAGGCCGGCGACATCGAGGGCCGGGTGAAGACCATCCGCGCGCAGATCACCGAGACCACGTCGGACTACGACCGCGAGAAGTTGCAGGAGCGTCTGGCGAAGTTGGTCGGCGGCGTGGCGGTCATCCGCGTCGGCGCGGCGACCGAGACGGAGCTGAAGGAGAAGAAGGCGCGCGTCGAGGACGCGATGCACGCCACGCGCGCGGCCGTCGAGGAGGGCATCGTCCCGGGCGGCGGCGTCGCGCTCGTGCGCGCGGCGAAAGCGCTCGACAAGTTCCGGGCCAACGCCGAGGGCGAGGGCGACGAGGACGAGCAGATCGGCGTCACCATCGTTCGCCGCGCGCTCGAAGAGCCGCTGCGGCAGATCGTGCAGAACGCCGGCAAGGAGGGCGCGGTCATCGTCGAGAAGGTGCGCGACTCGAAGAAGGAGTCCTACGGGTTCAACGCCGCGACCGAGACGTTCGGCGATCTGGTTGACGAGGGCGTCATCGACCCGGCGAAGGTGACGCGCTCGGCCCTGCAGAACGCCGCCTCCATCGCGGGGCTGATGCTCACGACCGAGGCGCTCGTCTCGGAGCTTCCCGAAGACGACAAGGCCCCGGCGATGCCCGGCGGCATGGGCGGCGGCATGGGCATGTAATTCAAGCCCAGTCCGACCGGACAACGGCAAGCGGCCTCGTTCAGCACGAACGGGGCCGCTTTTGTTTTGCCGCTAACGACTTCTCTCGTCTTGCCGCGAATGACTTCCCCGCCCTATTCCCACACGCCGCACTTCAGATGCACGACGTACGCGCCCAACTCGTTGCCCGCCCGCCGCGTGTGCGTGAAGGCGCGCTGAGCGGCGGCGAGTCCCGCAAGGAATCTTTCATCCAAAATGTGCTTGTCGTCAGTCGGCGCGTGCGGCGTCAGCCCGCAGATCAACTGGATCAGCGCGTCCGTCAACTCGCCGTCGTCGTACCGCATGAGCAGATCGACTAGCTCAACCGCCCTCTCCTCGCTGATCGGCAAATTGGCCCAACGCCTGATCGGTTCGTCGAAGTGCGGCTCGCGCGGCCGGCGCATCCGCGCCGTGCTATCATCTTTTCGCATCAGTAGCTCCTCAGTAGTTACTGGTGTAGAGGGCTTGCCGGGATTCGCCGTCCTGACAAGTCCTCGCTTATTTATGAGCTTCTGCCCCTGCCGCGGAATGTACCGCAGGTGGAATATTTCGTCAACCATTATTTTCCACTTGCGGAATATTTTTCTTGCGTGCCAAGATGTTGCGCCATGAAACTGCTTAGCACAGATGAGGCCGCAGAAAGGCTCGGAGTGAGCGGACGCCGCGTTCGCGCCCTCATCGCCGAAGGCAAACTGCAAGCGACTTACGTCGGGGGCGGCTACGTGATTGAAGAAACTGCTCTCGAAGCCGTGAAGGTTTACGGCAAAGCAGGCCGGCCATCAAAAGCCGAATCCGAGTCAGGCTCGAAGTCGAGTAAGAAGAAAAGCGGTCAGTAGTTCACGGCCGCTTGCCCTCGACCCACGCCGGCTTGAAGTCCGAGTTGACGAGCCAGCGCACCGGCTCGACCATCGAGTTGATGGCGCGCGTCATGTGCGCGAGGTCGATGTGCGCGAGGTCGTCCGTGGGGCGGTGGTACTCAGGGTGCAGGCCGAAGCTGGAGACGGTGTGGGCGACGACGCCGCGGCGCGCGAGCGCGTAGTTGTCCGAGCGCTGGAAGAAGTTCTGCTCGGGGTGCGGGTCGGCGACGAGGCGCGCGCCGTGCCGGGCGAGTTCCGGGCCGAGGTTCGAGCGCTCGTAGCCGGTGAGCCAGAGCGTCCCGGCCGCGACTTTCGGATCGGGCCGGCCGATCATCTCGAACTCAAGGTTGGCGACCATCGTTTCGAGTGGCACGGGTGGGCGGGCGAGGAAGTGGCGCGCGCCGAGGCCGCCCCGCTCCTCGCTGCCGAAGGTGACGAAATAGACCGTGCGCCGCGGCCGCGGCCCCGCGGCGAGCACGCGCGCCAGTTCCAGCACGGCGACCACGCCCGACGCGTCGTCATCAGCGCCGTTGCAGATCGCGTCCGCGCCCGCCGCCGCGCACTGCGAGCGCCCCGCGCCCGCGACGCCGATGTGATCCATGTGGGCCGTGATCAGCACGGCCTCGGCGGATAGTTTCGGATCGCTCCCGCGCAGCACGCCGACGGCGTTCCAAGTGTAGGCGGCCTGCGGCTCGCCGGGCGTGCCCTCGATGACGACCTGCGTGCCGTCGCCCGCCTGCTGCAACGCCTTGAACGCCGTCGCGCCGAGCACCGCGAAAGCGCCCTCGCCCGCCTCGCCCGCCGCGGGCAACTGCACGGGCCTCGACGC